>NZ_JBBMFF010000232.1:0-15889 GCF_040096185.1 Faecousia intestinalis
TCAGATTCTGCATGAGACGGCGCAGCGTGCGTCAGCACGATGCGAGTGTGCGTAGCACACGGGATTCCTGATTAAATATTTTAATCAGGAATCAGTATTAGTTGCTGCTGGAGGAGCTGCCGTAGATGTTGGCGATCGTCAGGCCGAGATTTGCGTGCTTGGCGGCGTCTGCATCATAGGTGTAGGTCGCGGCAGAGGTGACCTCGTCGTACCACTCGGTCTTCAGCTTGTTCGTGACGAGCAGGTCGCGGTAGGTCTCGGCGAAGTCCTGGAAGAAGAACACATAGGTGCCGCCGTTGTCATCGACGAATTCCTTCGTGTCGCCGGCCTTGCGGCTGGAATCGAACAGCCAGGTGCGGGCGACTTCCGGCGTGATGCTGCGGTGCGCGCCGTTCGTGATGGTGTAGGAGGAGGTGTTATCCGCATAGGTCTTGATGTACTCGCGGAACTTCTCCTCGGAGGAATCCTCCTTCAGGGCAGCCTCAAGCTCGGAGACACGCTCCTCGGAGGTCTTCTCGCCGTCCTTGTATTCCTTGTCGGAAGCATCCTTCGCGATGTAGAGCTGCAGGGCGTTGACGGTCTGATAGTTGTTGTCGTTGATGCTCGTGAGCTGGAGGACATAGAACGTGTTGTCCTTCTCAAAGAGCTTCGCCTCGCCGGGCTTCGCCTCGGTGTAGAGCCAGTTGGCGGCATCCTCGGAGATGGAGGACGTGACCTCGCTCTTGGAGCGCTCCGTCATGACGGAGACATTCTCGTCATCGGTCTTGAAATCGGAGACCATGGCGTTGGCAGCCTCACGGGCGGCGGCAATGGCTTCCTCGGACGGCTCCGTGGAGGTCGTGGCCTCGGTGCTGTCAGTGCTGCTGTCGGACTTCGTCTCAAAATCGGAGGCCTTGACGGCGTAGCTGTAATAGGTGACGGTGTCGAACTCGGTCGTGTCCTGCTCATAACGGGCATTGCGCTCGTCTTCCGTATAGGTCAGGGACTCAATGTAAGCGTCGTGCAGCTTGGAGACCTCAAGATAGTGGCGATAATTCTTCTCGTTGCAGCCCTTGCCGAACATGGCCTCGATGTACTCATCCAGATCCATGCTGTAGACGCCGGCATAGGTCTTCAGGGTGTTGATCTCGTTGTCGATAGAGGCCTTGTCGTCGTCGCTCAGGGAGAAACCAGCCTCGACGGCCTTGTCATAGACGGTGTAGGCATCCACAGCAGAGGTCTTGGCGCTGTCCGCCAGGAAATCGGCCCAGGTGTCATACTCGTCGCTGCCGGCATAGCTCTGCTCGTCGAGCGGGGTGCTCGTGTCGATGCCGAGCAGGGAGATGTAGCTGCCGTAGGTGCTGTAGATCGAATTCAGTGCGCCGCGATAGAAATAGTTGAATTCCGTCGTGGAGACCTTATGATCGCCGACAGACACAACGGTCGCATTGCGCCAGGATGCCTGCACGCCGAAGATGACGCCGAAAACGATCACGGGGATCAGAATGACGATAATGGCAAAGATCCAGCCCTCAGAGAGCTTCTTCTTGGTCTTCTTTGCCTGCTGCGGAGCGGCCTGCTCCGACTCTACCATGCGCTTTTTGCGCTCGCGGGATGCACTCATAGTCTGTTTACCTCTCATTCGTGGGAATCGCGGGGCGCACGCCCCGGAAAATAACAGGTCTTATTATACTAAGGATTTGCGCTTGTTGCAAGAGCATTCTGGAAATTTGACGAAAAAAGTTTCTGTTTCTTAACAAACTCGTTAAGAAAATGATACCGCTCTGCGCGATAATGCCAGAGAAATGCTGGGAAGACGCACAAGATCCCCGCTTTGGCCGTGTAGCTCCGTTTATAACCTGCACGAAACGGGCAGGTGGGTCGCCTCTCCGATTCTTAGCTGCTTCCAACTTCCATCCACGGTCAGAGCCAGGACGGGAGGCCTGCAATCCGAAGCGAACGTCCGGCGTCCCGAAAAAATGATGTGGGTTTAAAGGGAACTATCACGCACCAAGCAGGGATCTTGCTTGATGACTATTTAATTATGAGAAAGGGCGGTCATTCTTCCTCGTCTTCTGCTTCCTCTTCGTCCTCATAGAGGGACTGCATCAGCAGATCGTAGACGGCAGCCAGCTCATCTTCGTCTTCTACGGCAACGAGTAGGTCCTCGCCGTCCTCCGTGACGGACTTCAGGATGCTGACCTCGAGCTCCTCGCTCGCTTCGTCCTCCTCTGCGGGGACAAGGGCAAGATATTCCGCGCCCTGATATTCGATGGTCGAGAGGATCTCCAGCTCGTATTCCTTGCCGTCCTCATCCGTGATCGAAATAAAGTCGCTTCCGTATTGCTGCTCCATGGGGCACCTCCTGTCTGTCTGGCTTTATTTTAACCGCTGCTGCCGGGAAAATCAAGTGGAAATCTGACGAACCGCCGGAAAATCCGTTTTCTGCCCTTTCAGCCACCGTAAAAAGTCTCGTTGCGTATCTACAAGCAGAGAAATCCTGCCGCAGAAAATTTTCATTCGGAATGTGCCGGAGTGATTGACAGGCATGATATAATTAAAAAATAGAGAATGAAGGATCATGGATTTTTGCGCCTGTCCGTAGGATGCGGCGCTTCCCGAAGAACGGAGGAATTGTCATGGCAAGACAACCGAAGCAGGAAAAGCAGCCGCATCTGGCCTGGCGCATCACGCGGACCATCCTCGACGTGTTGGGCAAGATCATCCTTGTGCTGTTGATCGCCGTCGGCACCGTTGCGCTCATCGCCGCGATCGCCGGTTCGATCTTCCTGTCGAAATTCAAGAGCTATGTCGAGCTGGATATCATCCCGAAGGCCGAGGAATATGCCGAAGGGCTGGAGCTGGACAATATCTCGCTGGCGCAGACCTCGATCATCTATTATACCGACCCCAAGACGGGGGAATACCGTGAGCTGCAGCAGCTTTATGGCACGGAGAACCGCATTTGGGTCTCCTATGACGATATTCCCCTTGATCTCGTTCATGCGGCCATTTCCATCGAGGACAAGCGCTTCCCCACGCACAAGGGCGTGGACTGGATCCGCACGCTGGCAGCCGTGAAGGGGTTTGCGGGCGGCAGCTCATCGTTCGGCGGCTCGACTATCACACAGCAGCTCATCAAGAACCTGTCACAGGAGGATGAGGTCACGGTCGACCGCAAGGTACAGGAGATCTTCCGCGCCCTGGAGGTCGAAAAGCGCTATACGAAGTCCGAGATCATGGAGTGGTATCTCAACACGATCTACCTCGGTGAGGGCTGCTACGGTGTCCAGAGTGCGGCGCGCGTCTACTTTGGCAAGAAGGTCTCCGACCTGACGACGGCCGAGTGCGCCAGCCTCATCGCTATCACGAACAATCCCTCGCTCTACGATCCCTATATCCGCGAGGAGAACAACCGCGAGCGTCAGCTCACGATCCTGAAGGAAATGTACGCTCAGGGCTATATTGAGACGGAGGAGGCCTATCAGGCCGCCGTCGATCAGGAAATGGTCTTCCGCAACGGAACGTATGACGAGGAGGAATACACCTGTGCGAGCTGCGGCTTCACCGGTACGCGCGCGGAGTACACGGAGACGGACGGCGAGTATTTCTGCCCGCAGTGCGGCGAGGCAAACTACGCCGTCGACAAGAACCACTATTACTCTTATTTTGTCGATACGGTATGGCGCGATGTCGTTGATGCGCTTGTGGAGCGCTACGGCTACAGTGAGCTTGCCGCAGAGCAGAAGCTCCTGACGGGCGGCTATAAGATCTATGCAACGATCGATCCCGAGGTCCAGGCTATTGTGGACAAGGTCTACGAGAACCTTGACAACGTGCCGAAGACCGTGAGCGTTCAGCAGCTGCAGTCCGCCATCGTTGTGACGGACAACAAGACCGGCGACATCGTCGCCATGGCGGGCGGTGTCGGCGACAAGGGCGGCAGCCTGACGCTCAACCGCGCCACGCAGAGCAAGCAGCCTGCGGGCTCGTCATTCAAGCCTGTGGCAGTCTATGCGCCCGCGCTGGACGCCGGGATCATTACGCCCGCGACGGTCTACGAGGACTCTCCGCTGAACGAAGACCGCAACTGGCCTCAGAACGACTCCCGATCCTACAGCGGCCTTTGCAATGTGCTGCGCGGTCTGACGCGTTCGCTCAACACCATCTCCGTCAAGGTCCTCAATGACCTCGGCGTGGAGAACAGCTACCAGTTCCTGACGCAGAAGCTCGGCTTTACGACCCTTGTGGACGAGCTGCAGATCGGCGACCACTCCTATACGGATATCGCCCTTGCTCCGCTCGGCCTCGGCCAGCTCACGCGCGGCGTCACCGTGCGCGAGATGACGCAGGCCTACGGCACCTTCCCGAACGGCGGCACGTTCCGCGAGGCCCGCACGTTCACAAAGGTCGTCGACCCCGAGGGAAAGGTCATCCTCGACAATGCACAGGAGAGCCACACCGCCATCGGTGAGAAGGCCGACTTCTATATCAACTATATGCTGCAGAATGCCGTGCTGGCCGGTACCGGCTCCGCCGCGGCCATGGACAACATCGCCGTAGCCGGTAAGACCGGTACGTCCAACGACAACCAGACGCGCTGGTTCGCGGGCTACACGCCGTACTACACGGCTGTCGTCTGGTGCGGTTATGACGAGCCGGAGCAGATCATTCTCGACGGTGACTGGACGAACCCCGCCATTTCCATGTGGAATCAGGTCATGCGTCCGCTGCACGAAGGGCTGGAGTCCGCCTCATTCTCGCAGCCCGAGAATGTCGGCTACTATTCTGTCTGCGCTGACTGCGGCGGCAAGCCCATCGAGGCCTGCAAGAAGGACGTGCGCGAGAATGGCAGCAACCGCGTTGTGACGGTGCGTCTGTTCTATGAAGATGCGCCCACAAAGGAGTGCACCTGCCATACTATGGTCAAAATCTGCAAGGAAAGCGGCAAAATTGCCAACGAATACTGTGAAAAGGCCGACGGAAATACGGTTGAAGAAGTCGGCAAGCTGATTTATAATAAGAATTGGAAAGTCAACAAGGATGCAGACTTCGTCTACAATCCCGAGGATAAGGAGCAGGTCTGCACCATCCACACCGCCGACTCCGTCAAGCCGACCGAGCCGACGGAGGGCCCGACCGATCCGACGCTCCCGACGGAGCCGACGGAACCGACCGAGCCGCCGGAGCCGCCGGAGCCGCCGGAGCCCGCCCATGCGCCGACTCCCACCCGCAAAAAGACAGACAGGAGCTGAAAGCCCATGTGGAAAGCCGATCAATGGAAGGATTATGAGGTGCTCGATACCTCCGACGGAGAAAAGCTCGAGCGCTGGGGCAGCTTCTATCTCGTGCGGCCGGACCCGCAGGTCATCTGGAGCACGCCGCGGCAGGACCCGCGCTGGAAGCGCTTTGACGCGCGCTATGCCCGCTCGAGCACCGGCGGCGGGCACTGGTCTGCGCACCATCTGCCGGAGCACTGGTGCATCCGCTACCGTGAGCTGACGTTCCAGGTCAAGCCCATGAACTTCAAGCATACGGGCGTGTTTCCGGAGCAGGCGGCAAACTGGGATTTTATCGATGACCAGATCCGCCGCGCGGGGCGGCCCGTCAGCGTGCTGAACCTGTTTGCCTACACCGGAGGCGCGACACTCGCAGCCGCTGCGGCAGGCGCATCCGTCTGCCATGTGGACGCCGCAAAGGGCATGGTCGCATGGGCCCGCGAAAATGCGGCTGCCTCCGGTCTGTCCGGCGCACCCATCCGCTGGATCATCGACGACTGCGCCAAGTTCGTCGAGCGCGAGATCAAGCGCGGCCGCCGCTACGACGCCGTCATCATGGACCCGCCGTCCTACGGGCGCGGCCCGTCCGGCGAGATCTGGAAGCTTGAAAAGGACCTTTTCCCGTTCCTGAAGCTCGTCTCCGGCGTGCTGTCGGACGATCCGCTGTTTTTCATCATCAATTCCTACACGACAGGCCTCGCGCCGTCCGTTCTGACATGCCTCCTCGACAGCGTGGTAACGCCGCGCTTCGGCGGCGGGACGGTCTCGGATGAGCTTGGCCTTCCCGTGACCGATTCCGGCCTTGTGCTCCCGTGCGGCGCAACAGGGCGCTGGACAAGAGAGGGCAGAGCATGACCGAGGCCATCCGGACAGAACATTTGAAATTCTCCTATGACGCCCAGAGCGAAAGCGGCGGCGTTACGGTTTTTGACGATCTTAATTTATCCATCGAGGAGGGCAGCTTTGTCGCCGTCCTCGGCCACAACGGCTGCGGCAAATCCACGCTGGCCAAGCATTTTAACGCGGTCCTCCTGCCGGAGGGCGGCAGTGTGCAGGTATTCGGCATGGACACGTCCGACGAGTCTCTTTTGGTCGACATCCGCCGCACGGTCGGCATGGTGTTCCAGAATCCCGATAATCAGATGGTAGCCAACGTCGTAGAAGAGGATGTTGCCTTTGCGCCGGAGAACCTCGGCGTTCCCTCGGAGGAAATCCGCAGACGCGTGGACGAGGCACTGAAGCTCGTCGGGATGTATGACTACCGTCTGCACGCGCCGCACCTGCTCTCCGGCGGGCAGAAGCAGCGCGTGGCCATCGCGGGAGTCATCGCCATGCGGCCGCGCTGCATCGTACTCGATGAGCCGACCGCCATGCTCGACCCCCACGGGCGCGAGGAGGTCATTTCGACCATCGAGCGCCTGAACCGGGAAATGGGCATCACCGTGGTGCTCATCACCCATCATATGACCGAAGCGATCCGCGCCCAGCGCGTGATCGTTATGGACGCGGGGCGCATTCTCGCGGACGGAACACCGAAGGAGGTCTTCCCGCAGGTCGAACTGCTGGAATCCGTAGGCCTGACCGTACCGGCGACGACGAAGGTGCTCTATGCGCTGAATCAGGCGGGCTTTGACCTGCCGCTCGACGCGCTTTCCACGGAGGAATGTGCGCAGGTACTTCTTGCCGCGATCGGGGCGAAGACCTGACAAACGATTTGGAGGAAAGACCATTGGCCGCAACCATCGAGGTCAGAGACCTCTCGCATACCTACAGCGCCGGAACACCGTTTCAGCACGATGCCGTCAAGCACATGAGCTTCTCCGTGGAAAAGGGGGAGTTCCTAGGCATCATCGGGCACACCGGCTCCGGCAAATCGACGCTCATCCAGCATCTGAACGGCCTGCTGCGCCCGACGTCCGGCGAGATCCTGCTGGACGGGACGAACATCTGGCAGGACAAGAAAACAACGCGGGAGAGCCGCTTCCGTGTCGGGCTGGTGTTCCAGTATCCGGAGTATCAGCTGTTTGAAGAGACCGTTTACCGCGATATCGCGTTCGGTCCGAAGAACATGAGCCTGAGTGAAGAGGAGATCCGTACGCGCGTGCTGCGCGCGGCCGGATTCGCTGGCGTGGACGAGTCCCTGCTGGAAAAGTCGCCGTTCGACCTCTCCGGCGGGCAGAAGCGCCGCGTCGCCATTGCGGGCGTCATCGCCATGGAGCCGGAGGTTGTCATTTTTGACGAGCCGACAGCCGGGCTGGACCCCGCAGGCTGCGCCAGCATCCTCGGCAATATCCGTGACTATCAGAAGGCGACGCACGCCACCATCCTCATGGTCACGCATTCCATGGATGAGGTCGCGCAGCTGGCCGACCGTATGCTCGTCCTGAACGAGGGAACGATCGAGATGTCCGGCACGCCGCGCGAGGTGTTCTCCCATGCGGCGCGTCTGGCAGAGATCGGCCTGTCCGTGCCGCAGGTCACGGCTCTGTTCCTGCGCCTGCGGGAGCTGGGCGTGGACGTTGACCCGACGACCTTTACCGTGGAGCAGGCTGTGCCGCAGCTCCGCGCGCTGCTGGAGGGCCGTGCCCATGCTTAAAGACATCACGCTCGGCCAGTATTTTCCCGGCGACACCGTCGTCCACCGGCTCGACCCGCGCACGAAGCTGCTGATGGTCATCGTCTACATCGTGGCGCTGTTCCTGGCGAAGTGGGTCGTTTCCTACGCAGTCATGCTCGCGTTTCTTGTCACCGCAGTCGCGCTGTCACGCATTCGTCCGCGCGCACTGTTCAAGGGCCTGAAGCCGCTGCTGTTTATCATCATTTTTACCGCTATCATCAACGTATTTTATACCAAGGGCGATGTGCTGGTGCAGTTCTGGATCTTTAAGATCACGAGGGAGGGCCTTGTCAACGCGGGCTTCCTGGTGCTGCGCATCGTCATGCTCGTGACGGGCACGTTCCTTCTGACCTACACGACGTCTCCCATCGCGCTGACAGACGGCCTGGAATCCCTGCTCTCGCCGCTGAAGGCCATCCATTTCCCGGTGCACGAGCTGGCTCTCATGATGAGCATTGCCCTGCGCTTCATCCCGACGCTCATCGAGGAGACGGATAAGATCATCTCAGCCCAGAAAGCCCGCGGTGCGGATTTTGAAACAGGAAATCTGTTCCACCGTGCCAAGGCCCTCGTGCCGATCCTTGTACCGCTGTTCATCAGCGCGTTCCGGCGCGCCGACGAGCTGGCCACGGCCATGGAGTGCCGCTGCTACCGCGGCGGCTCCGGCCGCACGAAGCTGAAGCAGCTCCGCTTTCAGCTTCGCGATATTCTGACGTTTGCGCTCGGCGCTGCCGTGCTGGCCGGCGTCATCGTCCTGCGGAGCTATGGACTGTAACGGCTGGGAGGAAGCATGCGGAATCTCGCACTCTTTCTGAAATATGACGGAACGGCCTATCACGGCTGGCAGGTGCAGAAAAACGCCTGCTCCGTCGCGCAGACGCTGGAGGAGGCCGCGGCGGATGTCGTCGGCCATCCGGTGCATATGACCGGCTGCGGCCGGACGGACGCCGGGGTCCACGCGCGCACCTATGTGGCCAATTTCCGTACGGAATCCCGTATTCCTGTCGACCGCGTGGCCTATGCGCTCAACACGCATCTGCCCGCCGACATCGTCGTGACCGGCGCGCGGGAGGTCCCGCTGGGCTTCAACGCCATCGGCTCCTGCGTGCGGAAGGAATATACCTATCAGATCTATAACTCCCGCATCCGCGACCCGTTCTTTGTGAACCGGGCATGGTTCTATCCCAAGCATCTGGACGAAGCCGTCATGCAGGAGGCCGCCGCGCAGTTCGTCGGAACGCATGATTTCGCTGCCGTCCGCTCCGTCGGAACGGACGTGAAGTCCACGGTCCGCACGGTGTATTATTTTGACGTGGAGCGCAGGGGAGAGCTGATCCTCCTGCGCGTGTGCGCAAACGGATTTCTCTACAATATGGTGCGCGCCATGACCGGAACGGTCGTCTATGCGGCGGAGGGCAAAATCCGTCCGCAGGACATCGCCCGCATTCTGGAAAGCGGCAACCGCACCGCCGCCGGACCGACCGTGCCGCCCGGCGGCCTGTACATGACGCACCTTTGGTATGACGACGGGGAGGTGGCGTTCGATGCCTGACCATATCAAGCCTGTCCCGGATCCGGAGCCGCAGAAGCCGCGCCGCCGCTGGCCGCTCTACCTGCTGGCCGTTCTGGTCGTTCTGGCGCTGCTTGCTGCCTTTCTGCTGACGAAGACCCATGTACTCGACGGGCTGAAGCGCTCGCTGCGCTATCTTGGGAAAAGCAGTGACGATTACGGCTCGGTCAGCTATGAAACCCTCGGCAATACGGCCTATGGCCAGCTGAACGGCGGTCTCGGCGTTGCCACCGGAAGCAGCGTGACCCTGTTTTCCGAGGAGGGCAAGCAGCTCGGCTCCGAGCAGCATGCCATGACCGCTCCCGTCATCTGCACAGGGCAGGACCGCCTGCTGTGCTATGACGCGGGCGGGAACTACCTGACCGTTCTGGACAAGAGCGGCAGCGCCGTCTTTTCGCAGACCCCGGAACAGACGATCTTTGATGCCGACCTGTCCTCCGGCGGCTACAGCGCCATGCTGACGGCAGGGGACAGCGGCCGCTCGCTGCTGCAGGTCTATGACCCGAACGGCAGCCTGCTGTATAAGCGCAGCACAAAGTCGCATTATCTCAGCGCCTGCGCCGTCTCGCCGGACGGCAGCCATGCAGCGGCGGTCGCGCTCGGGCAGGCGGACATCACATTTTCTGCCTCGCTGCAGCTCTATCGCACAGACAGCGAGGAAATTGCCGCCGAGTGCCTCGCAATGACAAGGCCGGAGGCTTTCCGCATTCTTCATTTTTCAGTCTTCAGGATTCCTTCATTTCCGTGCCGCTCCCCGACAACACACGACTGACAGCCTTGCAAAACTTTCCACTTTCCATTTTCGATTTTCCACGCTCTCCCATTCTCTTCTTTTCGGTATTTTTATATAAATATTTCCGGATTGAATCTGCGAAAATCCGCAAAAAAATCAACAAAGTGAGAAAATACCCATAGATTTTTCCGGCCCGGTGTGGTATATTGAAGTACGCAGTCAGACTATCAAAAAACCTGACAGGCTGACGCAGAATCGAACCTTTGCGGCGGGCCTTACTGCGCCCGCCCGATCCCAGAACTTCATGAACTGAGGTGGTACACCCTTGAAACGAGCCTTTTTCGGCGGCGTCCATCCGAAGGGCTATAAGGAGCTTTCGCGTGAGGCGGCCATCGTCCCGCTGCACCCGAGCGTCGTCTCCGTCGCGATGTCGCAGCACATCGGCGCGCCCTGCCAGCCGCTCGTCAAAGTCGGAGACCGCGTGACCGTCGGCCAGAAGATCGGCGACGGCCAGGGCCTCTGCGTCCCCGTCCACGCCTCCGTGTCCGGCACGGTCACAGCCATCGAGGCCCGGCCCCATCCGGGCGGGAACCTGCAGACGGCCATCGTCATCGAGTCCGACGGCCGCGACACGCTCTGCCCCACGGTCAAGCCGCGGGACCCCGAGGCCGTCGCCGCCATGAGCGCCGAGGACCTCATCGCCGTCATCCGCGAGGCCGGCATCACCGGCATGGGCGGCGCGGGCTTCCCCACGTCCGTCAAGCTCTCCTCCGGCCTCGGCAAGGTCGACACCGTCATCGTCAACGGCGCGGAGTGCGAGCCCTACATCACGTCCGACGACCGCCTGATGCGCGAAACGCCCGAGCGCGTCGTCGGCGGCCTGCGCGTCGTCCTGCAGATCCTGCAGCCGAAGCGCGCCGCCATCGGCATCGAGCAGAACAAGCCCGAGGCCATCGCGGCCATCTCCGCCGTGCTGGGCAGCGGCATCGAGCTGCTGCCGCTGCACGTCCGTTACCCGCAGGGCGCGGAAAAGCAGCTCATCCAGACCGTCACGGGCCGCTGCGTGCCTCCCGGCGGCCTGCCCGCCCACGTCGGCTGCGCCGTGTTCAACGCCGCGACCTGCGCCGCCATCTACGACGCCGTCTACCTCGGCCTGCCGCTCGTGCGCCGCGCCGTGACCGTCACGGGCAGCGCCATCGCAAAGCCCGGCAACTTTCTGGCCCCCATCGGAACGGCCTATTCCGACCTCGTCGAGGCGGCGGGCGGCTTCGCCCTGCCCCCCTATAAGATCCTGTGCGGCGGCCCGATGATGGGCATCGCGCAGTATACCCTGCGCACCGCCACGATCAAGGGCAACAACGCCCTGACGTGCTACAGCGACAAGGACCGCCATGAGACGCCCAACCCCCACTGCATCCGCTGCGGCAAGTGCGTCGAGGCCTGCCCCATGCACCTCATGCCGCTGTTCCTGCACCGCGCCGTGAACCGCGGCGATCTGGAGCGGCTGGACGAGCTGCACGTCATGGACTGCATCGAGTGCGGCTCGTGCGCCTACGGCTGCCCGGCGGGCATCCCGCTCGTGCAGAGCTTCCGCACCGGCAAAAAGCTCGTGCGCGACGCCGCCGCCCGTGAAAAAGCAAAGAAGGAGGCCGCCGCGAAATGAACGAAGAAGCCCTGAAGCTGACGCTCTCCTCCTCGCCGCATGCGCACAGCCCGAATTCCACCCGCCGCATCATGCTCGATGTGTGCATCGCCCTGCTGCCCGCCCTCATCGGCGCGATCGTGTTCTTCGGCGCGCGCGCCCTGACGCTCACGGCCCTGTCCGTCGCGGGCTGCGTGTTCTTCGAGTGGGCCTACCGCCGCATCATGAAGAAGGACAATACCACGGGCGACCTCTCCGCCGTGGTCACGGGCATCCTCGTCGCCTTTGTCTGCCCGGTCACGCTGCCGTTCTGGACGATCCTCATCGGCGATTTCTTCGCCATCGTCGTTGTGAAGCAGCTCTTCGGCGGCATCGGCGCAAACATCGTCAACCCTGCCCTTGCGGCCCGCGCCTTCCTGTTCAGCTGGCCGCTGTTCATGAACACCTGGGTGCGCTCCGGCGTGCATGTCCCCGCGTTCTCGAACCCCACGACGGCCTCGCTCGACGGCCTGACCGCCGCGACCCCGATGGCGAGCCTCCATGTGGGCGCCATGCCGGAGGCCAGCGTGCTCGACCTCTTCCTCGGCCGCACCGGCGGCTCGCTCGGCGAGGTCTCGGCCATGCTGCTGCTTCTGGGCGGCATCTACCTGCTCGTCCGCCGCGTCATCTCGGCCCGCATCCCGCTTGCCTACCTCGGCACGGTCGCGGTGCTGGCCTTCCTGTTCCCGCGCGGCGGCGCGGCCCGGCTGGACTGGATGCTCGTGCAGGTGCTGTCCGGCGGCCTGATGCTCGGCGCGTGGTTCATGGCCACGGACTACACGACCTCGCCCGTCACGCACGGCGGCCAGATCGCCTACGGCGTCGGCTGCGGCGTACTGACGTTCCTGTTCCGTTACTTCGGCTCCTATGTTGAGGGCGTGTCCTACGCCATCCTCATCATGAACTGCTGCGTCGGCTTCTTTGACCGCATCGGCGTGCCGAAGCGCTTCGGCGCAGTCAGGCAGAAAAAGCAGAAGAAGGGCGGTGCCGAAGCATGACAAAACCGCAAAGCACGGCCGCCTATGTCCTGCGGCTGACGCTGACGCTCTTCCTCATCACCGTCATCGTCGCGGGCCTGCTGGCCTTTGTCAACTACCTGACGGCCGACACCATCGCCGAGCACACGGCCGAGGCCGCCCGCTCCGCCATGACGCAGGTCCTCGCCGCGGACGACTATACGGAGCTTCCCGTGTCGGACGCGCAGGCCGCCACCGGCGTGACGGCCGCGTGGAGCGCCGGGGACGCCGGGACCGTCGTCCGCCTGACGACGAACGGCTTCGGCGGGGCCATTGACCTCATGGTCGGCGTCGACAACGAAAACAAGGTCACGGGCGTGGCCATCATCTCCCATTCCGAGACGGCCTCGCTCGGCGCGAACTGCACGCGCGAGGACTTCCGCGCCCAGTTTGCCGGCAAGACCGGCGAGCTGGCCGTCAGCAAAGACGGCGGCGACATCGACGCCCTGACCGGCGCGACCGTCACATCCCGCGCCGTCACCCGCGCCGTGAACGCAGCGCTGGCCTATGCCGGGGAGGTGCAGAAATGAATTTTAAAAAACAGCTCCGCGAGGGGCTCCTGACCAATAACCCCGTCGTGGGCCAGCTGCTGGGCATGTGCTCGACCATGGCCATCACGACGACCCTGTTCAACGGCCTCGGCATGGGCCTGTCCGTCACGCTGATCCTCATCTGCTCGAACGTCGTCATCTCCATGCTGCGCAAGGTCATTCCGGATAAGATCCGCATCGCGGCCTACATCGTCGTCATCGCGGGCTTCGTCACCATCATCGACCTTCTGCTGCAGGCCTATCTCCCGGCCCTGTCCAAGAGCCTCGGCGTGTTCATCCCGCTCATCGTCGTCAACTGCATCATCCTCGGCCGCGCCGAGGCCTTCGCCTCGAAGAACGGCGTGCTGGCCTCCGCCGTCGACGGCCTGACGCAGGGCATCGGCTACACCGTGGCCCTTGTGTGCATGTGCGTCATCCGCGAGCTGCTCGGCAGCGGCACGTTCGGCAAGGGCGTCCTCTCGGCCGACGGCGTGCGCATCCTGCCGTCGCAGTACCCGGCCATGCTGATGATCCTGCCGGTCGGCGGCTTCCTGACGCTGGCCTGCCTCATCGCCTTCACGCAGTGGTTCAACCGCCATCTGGCCGAGAAGGCCGCCAAGAAGGAGGCTGAAGCAAAATGAGCGTATTCATCTCCCTGTTCACCATCGCGCTGAACGCCATTCTCGCCGAGAACTTCATCCTTGTGAAGTTCATGGGCATCTGCCCGTTCATGGGCGTGTCGAAAAAGCAGGACACCGCCCTCGGCATGGGCATCGCCGTCACGTTCGTCATGGGCATCGCCTCGGCGGCCACCTGGGCTGTCAACGAGTTCCTGCTCGTGCCGCTGAATCTCGTGTACATGCAGACCGTCGTGTTCATCCTCGTCATCGCCGCCCTCGTGCAGCTCGTCGAGATGTTCCTGCAGAAGGCCGTCCCCGCGCTGTATCAGGCGCTGGGCATCTACCTGCCCCTCATCACGACGAACTGCGCCGTCCTCGGCGTGGCCCTGCTGAACATTCAGGACGGCTATAACTTCGTCGAGTCCCTGGTCTACGGCATCACGGGCGGCATCGGCTTCACCGTGGCCATTCTGCTGTTCTCCTCCGTGCGCGAGCGCCTGGAGGACTGCGACTGCCCGAAGGCCTTCCGCGGCTTCCCGATCGCGCTGCTGGCCGCCGGTCTGCTGGCCCTGTCGTTCATGGGCTTCTCCGGCTTCAAGGTATTCGGGTAAGGAGGGCGAGTCATGAAAGAAATTCTCTATGCCGTGCTGGTGCTCGGCATCATGGGCGCCGTGTTCGGCGCGGTGCTCGCCATTGCCTCGAAGGTCTTCGCCGTGAAGACGGACGAGCGCCTGCCGAAGCTCGTCGAGGCCTTGCCCGGCGCGAACTGCGGCGGCTGCGGCTTCGCGGGCTGTCAGGCCTATGCGCAGGCCGTGCTCGAGGGCCGCGCGGAGATCGGCCTGTGCGTCGCGGGCGGTCAGGCCTCCGCCGACCGGATGGCCGCCGTCATGGGCGTCACGGCCGCAAAGACCGAGCGCGTCGTCGCCATGGTCCGCTGCCGCGGTCACCACACCGCCAAGGCCCGCTACGACGGCGTCCACGACTGCCGCTCGGCCATGTTCGTCGGCGGCAACGGCCCCTCGGCCTGCCCGAGCGGCTGCCTCGGCTTCGGCTCGTGCGTCTCGGTCTGCCGCTTTGACGCCATCCACGTCGTGGACGGCGTGGCGAAGGTCGATCCCGAGAAGTGCACCGGCTGCCTGCAGTGCGCCGCCGTGTGCCCGCGCAAGGTCATCGTCCCCGTATCCTACGACGCCGATATCGTCATCGCCTGCTCGAACCACGAGCGCGGCGCCTATACCCGCCGCGAGTGCGACATGGGCTGCGTCGGCTGCCACCTGTGCGAAAAGCAGTGCGAGTTCGACGCCATCCACGTCGTCAACAACCTCGCCGTCATCGACTATTCCAAGTGCGTCTCCTGCGGCCGCTGCGCGGCCGTGTGCCCGCGGAAGCTCATCTCCGATTCGAACCTCCGGCAGGATATGGACGCCGTCCCCGCCATGCCGCGATAAAGGCGCAGCCGCCGGGGAAGGAACCGCATAGCTTGGCTCTCCCTTTGGGAGAGCTGGCGGCGCAGCCGCCTGAGAGGGAAACTCCATTCTCCCTTTCATTGCGATTGCCATTCAGAAGTGCCTGCATGAGATTGCCACGTCGGGCTTGCGCCCTCCTCGCAATGACAAATCGGAGGTGCATGCCATTTTAGCGATGGCCTGAACCTGTCGGCAGTGCCTGCAAAGCCCTCTCAGTCACCTTCGGTGACAGCTCTCCCAGAGGGAGAGCCAAGGGCGATGCCGGGGAGGGAGAGTCACGGCATCTCTCCGCAATAGGAAAAACGCCCGTCCGCAGCTTTTGGTGCCTCATCCAGCAGGGTGCCGTTGGAGTTGATGGAGATGAGGAAGCCCATCGTGCTCAGCCGCTCGTAAAGCGG
>NZ_JBBMFF010000233.1:0-16482 GCF_040096185.1 Faecousia intestinalis
GTGAGTGCCTCCCCGAGATTGCCACGTGCCGGTGGCCTCCTCGCAATGACAAATCGGGGGCCCCTACCGTTTTTACGATAGCCGGTTCGAATCGGCGGTTTACCGCCGGGCCTGGCTGTCCCCTCCCCTACAAAACAAATCATATCCGAAATTCTGACGGAAAGTGGGAAAATCCCTGCTTTCCGCATTTTGACATGCTCGAAATTCCTTTTTCCGGAGGTGTATCATGGAGCTGATCCTCGATCTTCTGCGGCGGCTGCCCGATTATCCCCGCCTGCGGACCGCGCTGGAGAGCGCGCAGGCTGTCGGCGTATCCGGCGCGGCGCAGATCAACCGTTCCCATCTCATCGCGGCCCTCTGCCGCGACACGGCCCGGCCCGCCGTGGTCGTCTGCCAGGATGAAATGGCCGCACGGCGCACACAGAGTGAGCTTGCCGCCTTCCTCGGCGCAGAGGCCCCTATCCTGCCGACGCGCGACCTGATGTTTTATGACGCCTCCGCCATCTCGCGCGGCTGGGAGCAGAAGCGCCTGCGCTGCCTTTACGATCTGGCGCGCGGCAAAACGCCCCTGCTCCTGACGACGCTCGAGGCGTTTTCCCTGCGCACGATGCCGAAGGCGCAGCTGTTCTCCGCTGCGATGCGCCTGCTGCCCGGCGCACAGCTCGAGCTGGAGGAGCTGATCTCCCGCCTGCTGCACGCGGGCTACTCCCGCTGCTCCCTCGTGGAGGGCGCGGGCCAGTTCAGCGTGCGCGGCGGCATCGTGGATATCTTCTCCCCGGCGGAGGAGCGCCCGGTGCGTCTGGAGTTCTTCGGCGACGAGATCGACACCATGGGCTATTTCGATCCCGTTACGCAGCGCCGCACCGAAAATGCCGACGAGCTCGTCATCCTGCCCGTGGCCGAGACGCTGCCTGCCCTGCACCCCGGCGGCATCGAGGGGCTGGCGCGGGAGCTGGACGGCCTGCTGGCCCGCCAGCGCCGCCGCAAAACGCCGAACGAGGCTCTGATGCGCACGCTGCAGGCTGACGCCGACGCGCTGCGGGGCGGCCTTGCCTTCTCGGCGGCCGACCGCTATCAGGCCCTCATCTATCCGGAGTTCGCCTGCGCCGCGGACTACCTGCCCGCCGAGGCGCTGGTGTTCTTCTGCGACCACGGCAACCTGCGCCGCAGCGCGCAGCGCGCGCAGGAGGAGCTGGGCATGATGCTCGACAGCCTGCTGCAGTCCGGCCTGCTGTGCGGCGAGCTGTGCGACTTTTCCGCAGACTGGGAGCAGCTGTGCGGCCGTGTGGCCGGGCACGGCGCGGCGTTCTTCGACTCGTTCCTCGCCGCGAGCTACCCGCAGAGCCTGCAGCCGTCGCTGCTCGTGAACGTCACGGCCAAGCAGCTGCCGTCCTACGGCGGCAATCTGGACGCGGCGGCCTCGGACCTCGCGTTCTATCAGAAAAATGACTATGCCTCCCTTGTGCTGTGCGGCAACCGCCGCCGCGGCGAGATCCTCGCCCAGCAGCTGCGGGAGAAGCATCTTTCCGCCTTCCTCGCCTTCCCGCTGGCAAAGCTTCCCGCGCCGGGACAGATTCTGCTGACGGACGGCGCGCTTCCGTTCGGCATGGAATACCCCGACCTGCGCTTCGCCATCCTGACGGAAGGCCAGCTGCTGGCGCAGACCGCTCAGAAACCGCGCAAAAAGCATCAAAAAGCGACCAACCGGCAGAAACTCAGCTCGTTTACGGACCTTTCGCCGGGCGACCTCATCGTGCATGAGTACCACGGCATCGGCCGCTATGTCGGCATGGAGCAGATCCGCGTCGACGGCATCATCAAGGACTATGTCAAGATCGCCTATCAGGGCACGGACACGCTGTATGTCCCGGCGACGCAGCTCGACCTCATCTCCAAATACATCGGCGGCGGCGAGGACACGGTCGTCAGGCTCAACAAGCTCAGCGGCGACCAGTGGCAGAAGACGAAGGCCCGCGCAAAATCCGCGGCCAAGGACCTTGCCGCCGGGCTCATCCAGCTCTATGCCGAGCGCAGGCGCCGCATGGGCTATGCCTTCGCGGCCGACACGCCGTGGCAGGCGGAGTTCGAGGATAACTTCCCCTACGCCGAGACGGACGACCAGCTGCGCTGCATCGAGGAAATCAAGGCGGACATGGAGTCGCCGCAGCCTATGGACCGCCTGCTGTGCGGCGACGTCGGCTTCGGCAAGACCGAGGTCGCGCTGCGCGCGGCCATGAAGGCCGTGCTCGACGGCAAGCAGGTCGCCATCCTGGTGCCGACGACCGTGCTGGCGCAGCAGCACTACACGACGGCCCTCAACCGCTTCCGCGGCTTCCCTGTGAACATCGGCGCGCTTTCGCGCTTTTCCACCCCGCAGCAGCAGCGCAAGGTCCTGTCCGACCTGCGCACGGGCACGCTCGACCTCGTGGTCGGCACGCACAAGCTGCTGCAGAAGGACGTGGAGTTCCACGACCTCGGCCTTCTCATCGTGGACGAGGAGCAGCGCTTCGGCGTGACGCACAAGGAAAAGCTCAAGGAGCTGGCCCGCGGCGTCGACGTGCTCACGCTTTCGGCCACGCCCATCCCGCGCACGCTCAATATGGCCCTGTCCGGCCTGCGCGACATGTCCACCATTGAGGAGCCGCCGCACGACCGCTACCCCGTGCAGACGTTCGTGCTGGAATATGCCGAGCCGGTGCTGATCGACGCCATGCGGCGCGAGATCGAGCGCGGCGGGCAGGTGTATTATCTGCACAACCGCGTCGAGAGCATCGAGCAGTGCGCCGCGCGCATCAAGCGCGCCCTGCCGGACGCCGAGATCGCCGTCGCCCACGGCAAAATGAGCGAGGAGGAGCTCAGCGACGTCATGCAGCGCATGGACGAGGGCGAGGTGCAGATCCTCGTCTGCACGACCATCATCGAAACGGGCATCGACATTCCGAATGTCAATACCTTGATCATTGAGGACGCCGATAAGCTCGGCCTTGCCCAGCTGCATCAGATCCGCGGGCGCGTCGGCCGCAGCAGCCGCCATGCCTATGCCTACCTGACGTTCCGCCGCGGCAAGGTCCTCACGGAGGTCGCCGAAAAGCGGCTGAACGCCATCCGCGACTATGCGGAGTTCGGCTCCGGCTTCAAGATCGCCATGCGCGACCTCGAAATTCGCGGCGCGGGCAACCTGCTCGGCGCGGCACAGTCCGGCCACATGATCTCCGTCGGCTATGACCTCTACCTCAAGCTGCTCGAGGAGGCCGTGCTCGAGGAGCGCGGCGAGCCGTCGCCGGAGGAGAGCGCCTGCACGGCCGACCTCGACGTCACGGCGAACATCGACAAGGCCTATGTGACCTCGGGCGAGCAGCGCATGGACCTCTACCGCCGCATGGCGGGCATCCGCTCGCAGAGCGATGCCGACGAGCTGCTCGACGAGATCGTCGACCGCTACGGCGACCCGCCCAGGGGCGTCATGAACCTCATCGACATTGCCCTGCTGCGCGCCCGCGCCAGCGCCGCCGGCATCCGCGACATCGCCCAGAAGGGCCGCACGCTCCGCTTCCGGCTGGCGCAGTTCGACTTTGCCGTCGTCTCCCGCGTGGCCGGGCAGTACCAGAAGCGCATGTTCGTCGAGCCGAAGAGCGACGAGCCTGCCATCACGCTCCAGCTGACCGCGAAGGAGGATCCCCTGCAGGCCGCGGAGAGGTTCGTGAAGACCTATCAGGGAGAGTAGGAGCTGCACGCTTTGCAGCACCGAGACATGCGGCAAGAGCAACATGGGATACAGCGGTGTACGGACATGGTACACAATTCACAGTCTTGCGATCGTTCGGTGAATCATAACGTGCTTCGATCGTCCGCAATGGGGAGCGGATAGCCGTAATTGCCGTCCTCCCTCCGGAACCCGCCCTTGAAATCCGCCTGCCACATGTCGTTGCAGGCATCCTTCTCGGACCGCGTGAGCGCCCTGCACTTCCGGGACTCCTCAATGCGGATGCAGCCGCGTCGATGCAGGATGCTGTATACATTGTTTTTGCAGATATGCTCACCATATTGCTGCGCTGTACATGACATTTTCTTGCTTACCGTCCCGAAGATTTTCTCAAAAAATTTCTTCGCCCCCCTCTTGACAAAGGCAAAAAATATGATTATAATGCACTTAATTTCAAACGACAAACCTGTGAGGAAGAAGAGTAGCACAGCACAGGGCATCCCAAGAGAGCTTCGGGTGGTGAGATCGGAGCGGTGCGCAGCGGTGTGAATGGCCTTCCGAGGGCGGCTTGAACGGGAAATTTTCCCAAGTAGGGTCCGACGGGAACCCTCCCGTTATCCGTGGGGTACGCATGATGGTGCGTAAAAGCGAGTGGACATCGCAAGATGTCAATTTGGGTGGTATCGCAGAAGCAAAGGCTTTTGTCCCATGTGGGGCAGAAGCCTTTTTTGTTTTTAAAATCCAGGCCGCCGGCACCGGTCCCTCCATCCGCCGCCCAAAATACCCATATAAAATTTTGGAGGAAAACAAAAATGAAAAAGAACATGCTGAGCCGTGTGCTGACTCTGGCCCTGGCCGCCCTGCTGGCCCTGTCTCTCTTCGCCTGCGGCAAAAAAAGCGATGACAATTCCACCGGTGCCGCATCCTATAAGGTCGGCATCTGCAGCTATGCGGACGATGCATCCCTGAACCAGATCGTGGACAGCATCGAGTCCCGGCTCAAGGCCATCGGCCAGGAGAAGGGCGTCACCTTCGAGATCAGCTATGATAACTGCAACACCGATTCCGCCGTGCTGAATCAGATCATCGCCAACTTCATGGCCGACAAGGTGGACCTGATGATCGGCGTAGCCACTCCCGTGGCCGTGGCCATGCAGGCCGCCACCGAGGGCACTGACATTCCCGTGGTCTTTGCCGCCGTGTCCGACCCTGTGGGCGCGGGTCTGGTGGAAAGTCTGGAGGCCCCCGGCGCCAACATCACCGGTACCTCCGACTATCTGGACACCGATGCCATCCTGGACCTGATTTTCGCCGCCAACCCTGACGCCAAGAGCATCGCCCTGCTGTATGACCTGGGGCAGGACTCCTCTGCCGCTCCCATCAGGAATGCCAAGGCGTACCTGGACAAGAGGGGCGTGTCCTACAAGGAGTATAACGGCACCACCACCGACGAGATCAGCCTGGCCGTCAGCAGTATCGTGGCCGACAAGGCCAGCGCCGTATTCACCCCCACCGACAACACCGTGATGACCGCAGAGCTGGCCATTTACGAGGCTCTGGCCAAGGCCGGCATCCCCCACTACACCGGCGCTGACTCCTTCGCCCTGAACGGTGCGTTCCTGGGCTACGGCGTAGACTATGCCAACCTGGGCGTGGAAACCGCCAACATGGTCTCCGGCATTCTTCTGGACGGCAGCAAGCCCTCCGCCACCCCCGTGCTGACCTTCGACAATGGCACCGCCACCATCAACACCGACATCTGCAGGGAGCTGGGCCTGAACTATGACGAGCTGGCCGAGGCCTTCGCCCCTCTGTGCACCAAGGTCCAGTCCATCGTCACCGCCGAGAGCTTCGACGATTTGAATCAATAAGAAATCAAACATCCATCAGCGGGCCCCCGCTGATGACCCTCGCACCGCCCACTCGGGAAACAACCCCATTGCATAGGAAAGGAGAAGCCTCTCATGAACATTTTATCTCTGGTCCAAACCGCCATGGAGCTGGGCCTCATCTGCTCGCTGACCGTGCTGGCACTGTTTTTGAGCTACTCCATGCTCAATGTATGCGACCTTTCCACCGACGGCTGCTTCACTCTGGGCGCCGCTGTGGGTGCTATGGTTGCCATTGCCGGGCATCCCTATCTGGCCATTCTGGCCGCCATGGCCGCCGGAGTCCTCTCCGGCTTCATCACCGCCCTGCTGCAAACGAAAATGGGCATTGACAGCCTCCTGGCGGGCATCATCGTCAACACCGGGCTCTACTCCATCAATATCGCCGTCATGGGCGGCTCCTCCCTGCTGAACATGAACAAAACCGAGACCGTGTTCACCAAGGCCCGGGCTCTGCTGCAGGACACCTTCCTGGCTGAGCAGTATAAGCTGCTTGTGGCGGCCACCGCCGTGATTGCCGTGGTCGTTTTTTTGGCCCTGTTTCTGCGCACCCGCTTGGGTCTGGCCATCCGCGCCACCGGCGACAATCCTGACATGGTCCGCTCCTCCTCTATCAATCCCACCTTTACCACCATCGTAGGCCTGTGCGTGGCCAATGCCTTCACGGGTCTGTCCGGCTGCCTGCTGGCCCAAAGTCAAAAATCCGTCAGCATCGACATCGGCACCGGCATGGTGACCATCGCCCTGGCCTCCCTGCTCATGGGTCAGGTGCTGCTGGGCAAGGGCAGCATTCTCAAGCGGGCCATCGGCATGGTGGTGGGCGCCTTTGCCTTCCGTCTGGTGTATACCATCGCCCTGCGGCTGGATATGCCCGCCTTCATGCTGAAGCTGGTGTCCTCGGTGATCGTGGTGCTGGCCATCGCCACCCCCTATTTCAAAAAGCAGCTGCCCATGCTGCGCCGCCGCATGGCTGCGCGAAAGGAGGCCCGCCTTCATGCTGAAGATTGAAAAAATATCCAAGACCTTCAACCCCGGCACCATTCATGAAAAGGCAGCCCTGCAGGGCCTGAGCCTGCACCTGCTCCCAGGGGATTTCGTCACCGTCATCGGCTCCAACGGCGCAGGCAAATCCACCCTCCTTAACGCCATCAGCGGCAGCTTTTTCACCGACAGCGGCAGCATTTATCTGGACGGAAGAAACATCACCTTCCTGCCGGAATATCAGCGCTCCCGCCAAATCGGCCGTCTGTTCCAGGATCCTATGCGCGGCAGCGCCCCCCACATGACCATTGAGGAAAACCTCTCTTTGGCGGCGGCCTCCGGCGGCTGGCTCAGCCATGTGACCCGGGCGGAAAAAGCCGCCTTCCGGGAAAAGCTGGCTCAGCTGGACATGGGCCTGGAGAACCGGATGAAGCAGCCCGTGGGGCTGCTTTCCGGCGGCCAGCGCCAGGCGCTGACGCTGGTGATGGCCACCTTCAAGCCGCCGAAGCTCCTGCTGCTGGATGAGCATACCGCTGCTCTGGACCCCGCCACGGCAGAAAAAGTGCTGGAAATCACCCGTCAGACCGTCTCGGAGAACCGTATCACCACCCTCATGGTCACCCACAATATGCACCAGGCCCTGGAGCTTGGCAACCGCACATTGATGATGGACAGAGGCCATATCATTCTGGATGTTGCCGGAGCGGAACGGGCGGGCATGACCGTGGAGGACCTGCTGGCTAAGTTCAAAAGCGGTGCTGGCAAGGCCCTGGACAATGACCGTATTCTCTTGTCGGAACAAACAAACTCGAATAGAAAAGGCGCATCGAATGCCGCGGACGGATAACGAAGCATGGAACAAAACAGTCTGTCCGGCGCGGCAAGGGCAAATAACATCACCGGGAGAAGCAAAAAGCTCTTATGATATGAGGCGCTGGAGCGGCAGCTTTTCGGATTTACGAAATAACGGCAAGCCTTTGCCGGCCGATGCCGGCGTTTATGCAGCAACGCTGGAATCCTGTCAGAATTTGTAAAAAATGGAAAAAAATCAGACATGTTTCCGGCCGAGATTTAGAACTGCACGGCACCTCTGTATGTGTATTTTTAATTGCATATAGCGGATGTTTGTGATAATATATATAGAACGCCATTGGTGTGGAAGCGGCCGCATGCCCGGCTTGTGGACATACCAAAATAAAGAAAGAAGGCAGGTTTATGAAAAGCACACACTTAAGAAAACGCATTGTGGCTGCATTGCTGGCCGTGGTGTTAGCTGTTAGTTTAGCTGCGCCATCTCTGGCAATTGAGGAAACAGGCGTCTCGAAATCAGGCAGCAATGGGCTGACTTGGGAGGAAATAGACAGCAGCTCTGTTCAGGTAGAGTCCCCCATTCAGGCGAATACCAGCGTAGTGGAAAAGACGGTAGAACACGAAGACACCGATATGGTTCGTGTCTCCATTATTCTAAAGGACGCCTCTACCCTGGAAAAGGGCTTTACCTCTGATGAGATTGCAGCTGCTGATCGCAGCGCCATGCAATATCGGCGGAAGCTGGAGAAGCAGCAGGACAGCATGGCTGCCGCCATCTCCAAGCAGGCACTGAATGGTGCAAAGCTGGATGTTGTTTGGAATATGACATTGGCAGCCAATATGATTTCTGCAAATGTCCAATATGGGCAGATCGAGAAAATCAAGGAAGTTGCCGGTGTGCAGGAGGTCATTCTTGAGAACCGGTATGAGCCCTGCGTGGTGAAGCAGGAGGAGACGGCGGATCCCAATATGGCTACCTCCGATAAGATGATCGGCTCCAGCGCTGCGTGGGCGGCAGGCTATACCGGCGCAGGAAGCCGGATCGCAATTATCGACACGGGCGCCGATGTGGATCATCCCTCTCTGGATCCGGATGCGCTGAAATATGCCTTGCAGGGGAGTAATGCGACGATCATGACGGAGGCTGACTTGACCGAAGAGGTGCTGAATCAGCTGAATGCATATACTCGCAAGGCCGGACTGACCGCAGCAGATTTTTATGTCAACGAGAAAATCCCGTTTGGCTTTAACTATGTGGATGCGGACACGGATATCACGCATGATAATGATACGCAGGGCGATCACGGCTCGCACGTGACCGGCATCGCGGCGGGAAACCGTTTTGTGAAGGACGAAGCCGGAAACTATGTCGCAGCGTTGGACTCTGTCATGACGCAGGGCGTGGCGCCCGATGCGCAGATCCTGACGATGAAGGTCTTCGGCAAGGGCGGCGGCGCCTATGATTCAGACTACATGGTCGCGATTGAAGACGCCATGGTGCTGGGCGCGGACGCAGCGAACCTCTCCCTGGGCGGAAGCTTCCCTGGCTACTCCGAGTATACGGAAGAGAAATACCGTCATATTCTTGATGAAATCGTCGGCAGCGGCATGGTTGTCACAATTTCTGCAGGTAATTCCGGCAGCTGGTTTGACCAAACTGCGTTTGGCCTTCCCTATGCGGGCAGTGTGAACTGGGCTACAAACGGCAGCCCCGGCTCCTATGTTAACTCGCTGTGTGTAGCCTCCGTCGATAACGCGGGCGTTACAGACAATTATCTGAAGGTGAAAGGTCATAACATGACCTACACGGAAAAAAGCTATCAGAACAAACCGATCTATACCATCGGCGGAAGCCATGAGTATATTTATCTGGACAAGATCGGTACCGCGGAAGAGTTCGCAGCAGTCAAGGGTGTTCTGGCAGGGAAAATTGCAATTTGCAATCGAGGCGATACCGCATTTTACGAGAAGGCAGAAGCCGCGGTTGCCAATGGCGCAATTGCGACCATTATCGTCAATAATCAGCCGGGCTCCAATTATATGGATCTGACCGATTATAAAAAAACGGAGCCCTGCGTCTCTATTTCTCAGACGGATGGCGCGTTCCTGCGTGAAAGCTCCACGAAGGTGACGAGCCAGGATGGCAGTGTTCTGTATTATAGCGGCGAGATGTTTGTGAGCTCCGAGCGGGAGTCTTGGGATTTGGGAGAAGACTACTATACGATGAGCAGCTTCTCCAGCTGGGGCATTCCCGGCGCCCTGACGATGAAGCCGGAGATCACGGCGCCCGGCGGCCGGATCTACTCCCTGAAGGACGGCGGAGAGTATCAGAATATGTCCGGTACCTCTATGGCTTCTCCGCAGGTAGCCGGAATGGCGGCGCTGGTCGCTGAGTACATTAAGCAGAACGATCTGGCCGAAAAGACGGGACTGGCTGTGCGTACGCTGGCCCAAAGCCTGCTGATGTCAACTGCTCAGCCGATCGTTGAGAAGCAGGGTGTTGATGAGCAGGGGAAGACACTGGAGGGTTACTACTCTGTTCTGCAGCAGGGTGCAGGCCTTGCAAATATCGGCGCGGCTGTCAATAGCGGAAGCTATTTGATGATGGATCAGGATGCAACAGATTCGTATGCAGACGGAAAGATCAAAGCCGAGCTGGGAGACGATCCCCAGCGCACCGGTGAGTATTCCTTTGGCTTTACGCTGTACAATCTGGAGAATACGGACAGCACGTTTACCTTAAGCGCTGATTTCTTTACGCAGGCGGCACTTCAGGGCGAGCTCAATAACGGGAACGGGCAAGTCATGAATTTCTCGGACAAAAAGACTGCCGCATTAGCCGCGGACGTTGTCTGGGACGTGGATGGGAAAACGCTGAAGCCGGAAATGCCTGCGGAGCTGGACGGCTGCGACTTTGACGGAAGCGGCAAGGTAACCGCGGATGACGGTCAGGCGCTGCTGGACTATGTGACCGGCGTGCGGACTGAGATCAGCGGCAAGAGCTGTGCGGATCTGGATAAGGACGGAGACATCGATACCTATGATGCTTACCTGTTCTTCTCCCGCTTGAGCAGCGCTGCCGTGACGGTGCCTGCAAACGGAAAGATTCACGTCACGATTCGTGCAAAGGTTCTTGGTCTGGACAGCTACGACGAAAAGAACGGCGGTGCAGGCGCTTATGTCGAGGGTTATGTATTTGCCAACGAGGTAAGCAGTAAAGAGGGTGTCGAAGGGACCAGCCATTCTATCCCGGTGCTGGGCTACTACGGAAATTGGACCGATGCCTCCATGTTTGATGTCGGCAGCTTTATTCAGTATCACTACGGCATGGAGACCCGTCCTCCCTACATGCTTGCTGCAATTCAGCAGGCAGCGCAGCTCCAGTCGCTGACCATAAAATACAAAGGCGTGGATGACTCCTATTCCCTTGGCGGAAATCTGTATGTAGACGACGGATTCTACGATGCAGACCGCTATTCCATCAACCCGGATACCGCAAAGATCTCTGATATTTATTTCTGCCTGATCCGAAATGCGGCCAATGGCCGGATCACTGTGACCGGCGAGGACGGTACGGTATATCTCAACAAGGAGACTCAGGCTCCGATCATTGGCGCCTACTATTTCTCGAACCAGAAGACGTGGATGCAGGTGCAGAGCGGCTTGTCCGTGGATTGTGCGCCGGATGCCGCGGAAGGCGAAAAGCTGACTGTGAAGCTTACCATGGCGCCGGAGTATTATGTGGATTACAGCGGCTCGACGCTTTCGACGGATTGGGATGCGCTTGGTGAGGGAGCAAGTCAGACCTATACGATGTTTGTTGACAAGACTGCTCCTACGCTGACCGGCATTACGCTTTCCGAGGACCTGATCAACGACGGACGGGTCATGACCGTTACGGCCTCCGACAACAGATATGTTGCAGCAGCGGTGCTGTACGATTACTCGACCGGGAAAATCCTTGCGAGGACGGGCGGTTCTCCGAAGGGAGCAAGCCGCGGCGAGGCTGTTACCATGTCGTTGGATGCAAACGGAACAGCAAATGCAGCGCATCTGCTGCTGCAGGTATATGACTACGCAAACAACTGCAGTACCTACAAGATCAATCTGAACAAGTCTGAGCTGAATGATCCTGTTGAGGTTTCCTTGAATCGCAGCACGCTGAAGCTTTTCAAGGGCGGCACGGCGACGCTGGAGGCGGAAGTAACGCCGTTCGGCATCCATCCCGATACGGTGACCTGGACCAGCGACAATACGAATGTGGCTACCGTGGACGAAGACGGTACGGTTACCGGCATTGGAGACGGCACTGCCACGATCACGGCAACCTCTGTAAAGGATCCTACCAAGAGCGCAGCCTGCACGGTTACCGTTGAGGTTTTGAAGGTTACGCTGACCGGCGCGCTGATGGATGGCTCTTCCACCTCCCAGTTCTATACGTGGGATATGGAAAATGATACTACATGGACGCCGGGGGCTGTGATGGAGGTCGATGGCATTACCTCTACCGCATATGACACTGACCGCAACAATGTCATTGTGGTTGACGGAAATGAACGGAAGCTCCATCAGGTCGACATGGAGAGCGGCAAGGTTCTGGCGGACTATGATGCCGTTGCGGGCGGTAACTTTAATGTGCCGCTGTTTGATCTGGAATACAGCGAGCTGTTTACCAAGGGCGACATTCCGGCCTGCTACAGTATCTATAACTTTATGCTCAACAAGCCTGCGGAACTGGGCAGCATCCGCACGGACGGCTTCATGCTGTTCATTGATTTCCTGCTTTACGGAAACGGAGCCGATAAGTTTACGGCGATGACCTCGCTCGGCAAGACAAAGCTCGATCTGGATCAGGACGGCACTGCGGAAACGGATGCGGAGGTGCTGCTGCTGCTGGATAACCGCGGCAACGTGTGGACCTTCCAGATTTATGACGGGATCGACTACAGCAGCACGACAGGCAAATATGAGATTGCAAAGTCTAACCTGACCAGTGCATTTAAAATGTACTTCATGGGCGACGATAACGGCACGCCGCTGTGCTCTATGGTTCCCACGACGGTCAACGGACAGCTGGCATTGTATTTGTCCTACTTTACCGGCAAGGCCAATGAGCTCTACCGTCTGACATACGATTCCGCCAAGAACTTCTGGACCGGCGAAAAGCTGGCCAGCTTCGGCGAGAATGTATATCCGGCAACGATCCTGAAGATCGACAATCATGAGGCCAACCAGACGGAGCTGGAGCAGATCGTAAGCAATCTGCCGCTTGGCTCCCACACGGTACAGTCTCAGGATTTGACAGACATGCTCAAATCTGCTGCGGTTGAAGAAACGGCCGCGTCTTATGGTGCGCTTAATACAGCAGCAGAAAAAACCGCATCGGCGAAACCGGCGGCTGACATCGCGGGCGAACAGCCTGCATTCTCGGAGATCATCACCTCGGAGGATCAGAACACGGTCACCCTGAAGCTGGTGTCGGGAGGAACGGCCCCCACCACGAACGGGCTTATGAGCGTCAGCTACGATGCTGCCGGCTGGGAGCTGAAGAATGTCATTGGAAACGCGCAGTATTTCTCCTACAAGGCTGAAGCCGGAAAGGTAACGCTTGGTTATGTTTCCGTGGACAGCATGCCTGCCGGAGAACAAGTCGCAGAGCTGACGTTCACCAAGACGAATGCCGGCAAGGACGCCGATCCTCGGTTCACGGTCCAAAAGACAGAGCGCAATGAACAGCGGATCGATGAGGTGGAGCATCTGACGGCAAGCAGCAACCGGGATGATCCGTGCCCGTCGAAGGAATTCCGGGATCTCAGCACAACGGCTTGGTATCATGAGTCCGTGGACTATGTGTTGTCTAAGGGCATTATGCAGGGCTACGGCGACGGCACCTTCCGCCCCGATGAGACCGCGACCCGTGCCCAGGTGGTGACGCTGCTCTATCGCATTGCGGGAGAACCTGCTGTGGATGATTCCAAGGCCCTGCCCTTCACCGACGTGAATCTGGAGAGCTGGTACGGCAGCGCCCTGCGTTGGGCTTACCAGAACGGCATCACCACCGGTGTCAGCGCGGATACCTTTGCGCCTGACGACTGCGTGACGCGCGAGCAGTTGGTTTCCTTCCTCGCTCGGTATGCCAAGGTGACCGGCGCCTATGAAAAGGTGTCCGAAGACCTAAGCAGCTTCTCTGACAGAGGTCGTGTCTCCTCCTATGCTGTGGAATCCATGCAGTGGGCTGTTGCCAACGGCCTCATTCTCGGCACGGAAACGGGCAAGCTGGAGCCCATGGCTACGGCCACCCGTGCTCAGCTTGCGGCAGTGGTCGCCAGATACTGCCAGAGCATTCACTGATTTCTATCCGAAACGGCGTGCTTACCGGGGGCGTATTGCCCCGCGGTGAGCACGGCGCAAGCCCCAGGGCTTGACAAAAAAACAACGTGCAAAAGCAGCCCCACAGAAGTGTTTCTGTGGGGCTGCTTAGACTCTCAAAACCCTGCCTGGCCGAAAGTCAGTGTCCGTTTATGATACCACGTTCCGCGGCCTCGCAGCGGCACTTCGGGGGGCAGCCGCCATGATCCTGTTCGGACGGTTTACATAAAGTTCACAATTGTAACGCTTTTGTTGGCAAAACGTTGTTGCATTTTGGCGGCTTCCCGGTATAATAGGATAGGAACAAACGGCGGCGGATGCCGTCTGGAGAATAGGCGGCATTCTGCCGTAGAACCACCGGAGAAGGAGATTCAAATGGGTAAATTTGAAAAAGGCAAACGCCCGACGCAGGCTCAGTCCTATGCCGAGCCGCAGCGTGCGCCGAAAAAGAAAAAGCAGAAAAAGCAGTCCCGCCTCGGCCTGATCGTCGCGCTGCTGGCTGCAGCCGTCGTGCTCGTCGGCTGCGGCGTGGGCTATATGTTCCTGCGCGACGACGGCAGGATCGTCAACAACCTCTATGTCGCAGGCGTCGATCTCAGCGGCATGACGAAGGAGGAGGCGCGCGCCGCGCTCGAAAAGGGCGTGAGCGTCTATGGGAAGGAAAATATGAACGTCGCGCTCTACACGCGCGCCTACGATACATTCACCTCGACATATGACCCGGCGCAGATCCCGCTCGTCGACATTTTCGGCAAGCCGCTCGATGCCTCCGCGCAGACCGAGGCGACGGAGCCGACCGAGACCGCGCCTTCGGAGACGGAGCCGGTGACGGAAGCGCCGACCGAGGCCCCGACGGAGGCGCCGACCGAGGACCCGAACACCCCGCGCGACGAGGACGGCAAGCCGATGACGCTGCTGACAAAGCTGTGCCTGACGCCGTCGGACACGGCGGTCCGCCTCGACCTCGACAAGGCCGTGGAGGCTGCCTATGCCTACGGCCGCGGCGGCGGCCTGTTCTCCCGCGTGAAGAAGAACGCGCTGACGGAGCGCACCGATCTGAACGTCGCCGATTTCCTCACGCTCGATGAAAGCTACGTCCGCACGATGCTGGACGAATATGCCAAGGACGCCGTGAGCGAAAAGACGGAGCCCTCCGTCACCGAGGGCACGACGACCGTGACGGACGACGAAGGCGAGGAGCGCGAGCTCAAGACCCTGACGGTCAAGCTCGGCAGCGCGGGCCGCGAGATCAACACGGACGAGCTGTACAAGGCCGTGCTCACCGCCTATGCCGACGCGAATTTCGAGATGCAGTATGTGGTGGAGGAGGACCTGCCGGAGGCCTTTGACCTCGACGCCCTGTACCACAAGTATTATGTTGCGCCGGTGAACGCCGTGTGCAACGAGGACACCTATGAAGTGACCGACGGCTCGGACGGCTACGGCTTCGACATCAAAAAGGCCATGGACGAGCTGGAGAAGGCAGGCCCCGGCGGCGAGGTCACGCTGACGCTCGACGTCATCGAGCCGCAGTACACGAAGGAATCCCTGCAGGAGAAGCTGTTCCACGATGAGCTTGCCGGCTATGACAGCCCGTACAACGCCGGTCTCATCGGCCGAAGTGAGAACCTGCGTCTGGCCTGCCTGGCCATCAACGGCTATGTGCTCAAGCCCGGCGAGACGTTCTCGTTCAACGGTGTCGTCGGCGAGCGCACGGCGGCCAAGGGCTACAAGGAGGGCGGCGTGTATGTCGGCGGCGAGACCGTCCAGCAGCTCGGCGGCGGCGTCTGCCAGGTCGCGTCCGTGCTGTACTACTGCACGCTGAAATCCGACCTCGAGGTCATCGCGCGGCAGGAGCACCAGTATGTGCCGGACTATATCCCCTGGGGCATGGACGCCACGATCTACTGGGGCAGCCTCGACTATAAGTTCCGCAACAACACGACCTATCCCATCCGCATTCTGGCGGAGGCCTCCGGCGGCTATGTCCGCGTGCGCTTCATGGGTACGGAGACGAAGGATTACACCGTGGAGCTGGACTACAAGGCCGCGATGACCCACAAGAGCAAGACCGAGGAGGTCGAGATCTCCAAGGGCATGAAGAACTACGACAAGTACAAGGACTATAAGGACGGCGAGCGCATCCAGGTCGGCTACGACGGCTATGAGGTCGATACCTACCGCATGAAGTACGACAAGAACGGCAAGCTGCTGTCCACGGAGAAGGTCAACCACTCGAGCTACGACTGGCGCAACCGTCTGGTCGCCAAGCTCGTCGAGGAGACGGAGCCCCCCACGGAGGCGCCGACGGAGCCGACGGAAAGCCCGACGGAAAGCCCGACGGAAAAGCCCACGGAGCCGGAGCCGACGGAACCGCCCACGGACGCCCCGACCGAGTCCACCGGCGGCGATGAAGAAGCGCCGTGATCTTAAAAACCGGACCGGCTCACCCAAATGAGCCGGTCCGATTTTTGTATCTGACAGGATAGAAAGGCACGGGGCAAGCGGAAAGCGGAGAACCTGCCAAGGCTGCCGGCCGTGCGTTGTAGGGGACGGCGTCCTCGACGTCTCGTGGCGCAACGGCAAATTTCCGTGCACTCTCGTCGACCGCACACGCCATTGTAGGGGAGCGGCATGCCGCTCCCCTGCAATGCGCAGTTGGTGGCCTTGCGCCATAAAATCAATGCCGCAAAATCAGCCTGCATGGCGGTCACGGACCGCCATGCAGGC
>NZ_JBBMFF010000234.1:0-23324 GCF_040096185.1 Faecousia intestinalis
GTGAGCTGAAAGGTTCATGCACGGTTTAGGGCGGGGGAAAAGTTGGAGATAACATCAAAATCTTACCTATCGCCCCTGTCAACGCCCCACAATGACGGGAAGTTCAATGTCTATGACGATCTGAAAAAGAAGCTCATGGCAATGGGTATCCCCGAATCGGAGATTGCCAATATTCATACCGCCAATACGGAGGCGGCGAAGAAGGAACTATTCGGCAAGGTACGCAACGGACAAATCCGTGTTCTGATCGGCTCTACGCAGAAAATGGGAGCAGGCACCAATGTGCAAAAGCTGCTGGTGGCACTCCATCACCTTGATTGCCCGTGGCGGCCTTCTGACCTGCAACAGCGGGAGGGGCGCATCATCCGGCAGGGCAACGAAAACCGGTTGGTGGACATCTACACCTATGTCACCGAAAACACCTTCGACAGCTATCTTTACCAGCTGGTAGAAAGCAAGCAGAAGTTCATAGGGCAGATTATGACTTCAAAATCGCCCGTCCGTTCTGCAGAGGATATTGACGAAACCGCCCTGAGCTATGCGGAAATCAAGGCGCTGTGCGCCGACAATCCCCATATCAAGGAGAAGATGGATTTAGATATTGATGTGTCTCGCCTGAAGCTGCTCAAGGCCAACCATCTGAGCCAGCGCTATGCTCTGGAGGATCAAATTCTGAAGGAGTTTCCGCAGAAAATCACAGCCTTGGAGCAGAGAATTACCGGCTTGGAGCAGGATATTGCCCACCTTGCGGCGTGCAGCATTCCCAACGCAGACGGCTTTTGCCCCATGACCATTGAGGGCAAGACCTATACGGATAAGAAAGCCGCCGGTTCTGCCATTCTGGAATTCTGCCACAATATGAAGAACCCGGCGGCGGTGCCGCTGGGGTCATACCGTGGCTTTGACATGAAGATAGGCTTTGACACGGTGAGCCATGAGTATAAGATCACCCTTAGTCATGAGCTGTGCCATACCACGCCCCTCGGCACCGACCTGTTCGGCAACATCCTCCGTCTTGACAATACCCTTGCGGCACTTCCCGCACAGTTGGAAGCCTGCCGGGAGCAGTTGGAAAATACCCATGTGCAAATGGAGAACGCCAAGGCAGAAATCGCAAAGCCCTTCCCCAGAGAGGAAGAGCTGCAAAGCAAGACCGCCCGGTTGGACGAGCTGAATATCCTGTTGAATATGGACAAGGCGGATAACGAGATCGTGGACAGCGAGCCGGAGGAGGAATCGCCGGAAAGAGCAGAAAAAAGTCAGGAGAGATAATCCGCACATTTGCAGCGGCGGACATTGCCGGCTACAATGAAGCCAGAAAAAACAGGAGGTGCCGACAATGTTCCACCGCGATAAAACCCCGAAATACTACCTGACTCTGAGCGCCGATGATCTTGCCATGGTGAAGGGTATTTTGCTCTGGTGGCGCAACAAGCTCATCCGCGAGGGAAAACCCACCGAGGATGTGGACAAGCTGATTCTCAAACTGATGAAACGGTAAGAATAGGAAAATGGCGCTGGACTGCCCCAAGGGACAATTCGGCGTCATTCAGTTATTGCTCTATCAAAACGGGAAACTGCCGACCGGAGAATTGCACTTCACATTGCAAAAAGCACAGAAAATTTCAAACTGAAATTTCTAATCGTGCACATCATTTTTTCACAAACAACCCTTCGTTTTACCCAGTATAGTCGAGTGGCACATCAATATGTATCCTCGATAGGGGGAAGGACTTCTTGGTAATGTATCTCAATAATGTCATCCACATTGTGAAAACGATGCCAATCTCTCTTTGTAATTAGGGAAATACGAATTTCGGGTGCATATGAAACATTTTTATTATTTAGCGTGAAGGCAATAACACTTCCTGTTCCTTTCTTAATCACTGTTGTGTAGTCTTGCGTTACTACCCAACTGATCTCATAAAAAGCGCTATCAAAGCTGCTATCAACTTCAACCCAAAGCTTATAACTGTCACCAGATCTAAACTGAATTTTGGGTTCCAATGCTCCACAAAAAGAAAGTTCCCATGTATAATTAGAGTCTTTGCGGATAATATCGTTGCCCAAACTGTCCTTGATTCGCAAAAAAACAGGTACATTGTAGTCTCTTTCTTTCCCCATAGCTACATAATGCTGTTTATACACATCAATAAAGTCATCTATATAACAAATACACTGTTCCGCTTCATGAATAGATATTGTATTACCGTGAGAAAGCTTGTTTCGTATTGGAATCAACCGATTCAGTACTTTTCTGACCTCAAGAACGCCTGAATAAAACGGCTCAAGGATAGCTTTGAACTGGCTACTATATAAATCATCTCGGCACAGAAAATATTCAATATCCTCCAAAAGAATTGCATCAATTTTTCGTGGAAATCTGCCCGGATTATCTCTTACTCTCTGCTCAATTCTCCTTTTTATCTCACTTTTAATAAGTGGCTGATCTGCCGAAACCATGTAGTTGAAATAACCGGGGCCATAGCAAGTTTTGAAATTTTCGTCGATAATTCGTCGCGACCAATTTTCAAATGTGTCAATATGATGCCTACACAAATCTCGCAGTTCTGTTTCCGTAAGTTTCATTAATGGATTACTCATAATACATTCTCCTTTAGATTCTCTGAGAATGTTTGAATCAACATTCTCAGATATCTCAAGCTTCTTAGAATGCTTGTCTATCTTTGGATTGCCCATTTTTTCAGACTGCACTCCTTTTTTCCTTTTCCACAAATACAAATGGCTCATGATAAGTCACCTTTTAGTGTTAAAACTATATATCTCAATTCAAACTGCTAGGATTCCTTTTAATTGCAAAATGCGCAATCGAAAAATTCAATTCGCCTAAACCAATCATACCACACTTTCTCAAAATCATCAACAAATAAACTATAAAAGGAGACTCAATGCCCTACATCACAAAAGAATCCTTGCAGGCGGCGAAGCAGATGGATCTGCTGACGTACCTGCAACTCTGCGACCCGCAGAATTTGGTGCATCTGTCGGGCGACACCTACTGCACCCGCGAGCACGACTCGCTGAAAATCAGCAACGGAAAATGGCATTGGTTTTCCCGTCATATCGGTGGATGCTCAGCCCTTGACTATCTCATCAAAGTCAAGGGCTTTTCTCTGCCCATGGCGGTGGAGCAAATCAATGGCTATTCCACTTCGGTGCCGGTTGTTCCCAAGCCGTCACAGCCGAAGCCCAAAACCATCTGCCTGCCGGAGCCCAATTCCTCCACCACCGTGGTACGTGGATACCTCAAAAGCAGAGGAATTCACGATACGGTCATCGACTTCTGCATCGACAACGACCTGCTCTATGAGGACAAGCGGTATCATTCGGCGGTGTTTCTTGGCAGAGATTCCGCAGGAGTGATCCGCTACGCCGGAATCCGCAGCACGACCGGCAATTACAAGGGAGAAGCAACCGGCAGTGACAAGCACTATTCCTTCCGCCTGCCCGGTGTCAGTGACACCGTCCATGTCTTTGAATCTGCCATTGATACCTTGAGCTTTGCCACGCTGATGCTTTATCATGGGCAGAACTGGCATGAAGACCATCTGCTGTCGCTGGCAGGTGTGTTCAAAACCGAGCGTGACGATGTTGTCCCGGTGGCATTGCAGCAGTATTTGAAGGAGCATCCCCAAATCCGGACGATCCGCCTGCATCTGGATAACGATGCCATCGGCAGAGGCGCGGTTGCAGGAATCGTCAGAGGGCTTCAAAACAGGTATCAAATCGTTGACGAACCGCCGGTTTCCGGCAAGGACGTCAACGATTTTTTGATGCACAAAATCCATATGAAACAGGAGGTAACACGATGAACATCAAACTCTATCAGGTAAACATGGACAGGGACGAGGATTCGGCGGCGTTCCTGTCGCTGGACAATCTCCGGCACACCCATCCTAACGCAGCGGTCGATCCTGCCATCTACGATCTGGTTTACAGTGGAGAAGTGAACTGCAAGGACTTGGAAGAAGTCTTCCATCTGTTCAATTTCGACCATCCGGCAGACTTCACCGGACGCTCCATGTCCGTATCGGACGTGGTGGAAACGGATGGCAAGTTCTATTTCTGCGATTCGGTGGGCTTTCAGGAGATCCCCTTTGATGCCGAAAAGGCTGGAAAGTCCGAAGAAAACAAAATCCGGGTGGTACTGCTGGAACCCGGCAAAACCGCCAAAATCACGGAAATTGGAAGCAAATTGGAGGATTTGCAGGCCGTGGTCGGTGGCTGCATCGAGGCCGTATATCCCTTCGAGGAGAATGTCTGCATTGTTTGCAATGAAGAAAGCAAAATCAATGGTCTGCCCCTGAACCGTGCCATGCGGGATGACAGCGGAGCGGTCTACGATGCCATCGCCGGAACCGCTTTTCTCTGCGACTGCAGCGGGGAACGATTCGGCAGTTTGAGCGAGGAACAGTGCCGCCGGTATCAGCGGCAGTTCCGCAACCCGGAGCAGTTCGTCCGCGTCGGCAGCGAGATTCTGGCCATTCCCTATCACCCCAGAGAACATGACAAGGGTGAGGCGCGTTGAAAGCACTTTCAAAAAAGGATCTGGAACAGCGAAGGAAAGCTGCCAAAGCACACAAAAAATGGCTGCGGGAATCTCGATACGATGAGGCCATGGAGAAGCTCCGGGAGAAGTGGCTGTTCCTGCTTCACAATACACAGTCAAAAGATAACGAAGGAGAAGTCTATGACGAATGAAGAACTGAATACCCAACTTTATCAGAAAATGTTCTATGAGCAGGAACAGTTTCGTGAATGGCTGTTGGGACAGCCGCCGGAAGAAATCCTCAACCACTGCTATACTTACACTGTACGGGAGGACATCCTGCTTGCACTGGAAACCAATGACCTGTCTGACCGGCAGTGTCAGGCACTTTTGAAGTCGCATACGCCGTTGGAAGATGTGTTCCGGGAGTTCGAGCACCGGGAATCAGACTATATGGAAAATGTGTTCGATGCCATGTGCAGTCGGGCAGATGAAGTCATTCGCAGAGAAAAGCACAAGGAGGCGGCACGATGAAATCCTACCGGGATACCATGATTATCGGCATCGACCATGGGTACGGCAATGTGAAAACGGCAGGCTGTTGCTTTCCCACAGGCATCAGCGCCTTTGACGATGAGCCTGTCTTTAAGGACAATCTGCTGATCTACCAGAATCGGTACTATCTCATTGGCGAAGGACACAAGGCTTTCGCCGCCGACAAGACCGTGGACGAAGAAACCTACATCCTCACCCTTGCGGCTATGGCAAGGGAACTGAGCTTCCGCAATCTCACGGAGGCAAAAGTCCTTTTGGCGGTTGGCCTGCCCCTCACATGGGTCAGCACGCAAAAAGAACAGTTCAAGGCTTACCTTTGCCGCAACCGGCGCATCAGTTTTACCTTCCGTGGAAAGAATTATTCCATTGAGATCGTAGGCGCAGAAGTGTTTCCGCAGGGCTTTGCGGCTGTGGCACAGAACCTGTCCGAGTTCAAAGGAACGAATATGCTCTGCGACATTGGCAACGGCACCATGAACATTCTGATGATTCAAGACCGCAAGCCGGTTGCTGGGAAGATGTTTACCGAGAAGTACGGCACCCATCAGTGTATGCTCATGGCGAAGGAAGCGGTCATGCGCACCTACCATGTTGCCGTCCTGGAAAGCATCGTGACAGAAGTCCTGCGGTATGGCACAGCAGACATCCGCAAGGATATTCTGGAAACCATTCGCCAGACCGCCGGAAGCTATGTGGACGAAATCTTCCATATTCTCTATGACCACGAGTACAGCCCCGAACTGATGAAGCTCCATATCATCGGCGGCGGTGGATGCCTGATTCGCAACTTTGCCGAGGTGGATTCCAGCCGGGTGAAGATCCTCAGCGATATCTGTGCAACGGCAAAGGGATATGAGTATATGGCGGAGATGGTGTTGCGGAAGCGTGACCGCGCATGAATGGGAAACGCTTTAGTTTGCGGTTCAACTTCGATAACACAGAGGACCGGAGGGCTTGGGAGTATTTGGAGCAAGGAGGAGCTGCAGTAAAGAATGCGGCAATCATCCAAGCTATTAACTTCAAGCATGACTACGCCAATCTGGTGAATCTAATTCAGAAAACCATTCATGATGCGCTTACAGCAGAACTGCCGAACATCCGCACAGAACCGGCAATGAATGCAGAACCGGGCAACGAATCCATTGTTGAAGAATTCCTTGCATTGTTTTGATGGCTCCTATTTGGAGCCATTTTTGCAAGGATGACGAAAGGCGGCTCCTATTTGGAGCCACGAAGGGAGGTGAGAAAATGAGCGAAGACAAGAGAGCGTATAGCTGGAATCAGTTTGTTGAATCCGGCTTCGACGGTCGTGACTACGAATTCCCCGCCTATGAAGGGGAATTTACCGGCACGATTGCCTGCAAGCGATGGGATAAGCGGCAGAATCTGTTGGCATATCTCAATCTGGATGACGGAAGAAAAATTCTGACCTCTGCATGGCAGCGGGACGATTATCACGGACTTGGCGAAATGCCCATCGGCACCCGTGTGAAAGTGACATTCGTGAAGAGTGCCAACGGCAACGCCTATCTCAGAGAAGTAGAGAAGATTTGATTGGGGGTAGGACGGTGTTGTCTTAACAAGCAACGAACCTGTCCGTACAGGTTCCGCTTGTTAGGGGCAAGGCACCCTAAGACCCCGGAGAGGAGGATTGTATGATTGGGTTTGCATTGGCTTGCTTATTGGAGGTTTCGTTGGCGTGACTATGATGTGCCTTCTTCAGATCAACAAGCCGCATAAAACGGGTGATGCGTTTGACAAAAGATAGTCGGTTTGAGTTGCGGCTCACCAAAGCCGAACGTGAACTGCTCGCTGCCAAGGCGAAGAAAGCCGGGATTTCCTCCGGCGAATTTGTACGGAAGATTATCTGCGATACAGAGGTTCGGGAAGCACCCTCTGCGGATGTGAAGGAGCTGCTACGGCTTATGCGGCACTTGGGTGGTGACTTCAATCAGCTTTTACATCGTGCAAATACGGTGGGCTTCGTCGACACTGTCCAGCTACGGAAAGACCTCGTGGAGCTGCGGGAAGCACGGCAGATGATTGTGGCGGCATACAACATAAAAAGCGGCTGATTTCATGGGTCACACAAAATCAGCCGCAACGATTATAAGCACAGAGTCATATAGGGAGGAATGCAGAGAATGTCATCCTTAACGGATAGATTTCTGGGATGGATGATATAGCAACAGCCGATTCTGTTTTTGTATTTCTCCTTGAATTTCAAAAGGGAAGCTGTCGTATAATTCGTTCCCGATTTGACCTCAATGGGGAACATCTTGTACTTTGTCTTGCTGTTGTTGGAGATAATAAAGTCTATTTCAATGTCATTACGACGCTTTTCTTCGCTGTAATGGGTATAGAAGAACAGCCGATGCCCGTTCGCTGTCAGCATTTGGGCAATGATGTTTTCATACAGCATACCTTCATTCAGTCCTAATCTGCCCGCAAGAATCTGTTTGTAGACTTCGTCCTCCAGCAGTTCATTTTCGTCAAAGGCATGGCTGACCAGAAGCCCGGTATCACCCATGTAGCACTTGATATAGGTGTCCGATTCCGTAAGGGACAGCCCAACATTGGGGTCGTTGGCACGACGGCATTCATTGGCCACCATAGAATCGGAAAGCCAGAAGAAGGTTTCCTCATACTGCTCGGCAGAGGAATCCTTCGTAATACGGTCAAATACCACCCGCTTCTCATGGCGGGAAAGCAGCCCCGGAATCTGATCGTAAATCGCCAAGACCTTGGAACGGTATTGGGCTTTGATTTTCATAATATCATTGCGATAAAGCTCCAAAATGTCCCGCTTTTCCGCATCTGCCTTGCCAAAATCCTTATGGCTTTCCAAAAAAGCAACGATGCTCATGGGCATACCACCCACCAGCATATACTGCTTGAACAGCAGCATGGCCTTATTGTGAAGGCTCCGTTCCAATGGCTCCCGTTTTTCAAAGCAGGAACGAATGTATGCGATCAGCGGGGCCTCGTTGAACGCCCAGCAGAACTCCTCGAAATCCAAAGGATACATTTTTATGTGCCGTTCCTCAGAGGGAATCACAATGTCCTTCACATTTTCCTTGATGGAAATCAGCGAACCGGTCTCCATAAAATCGTATCGTCCGTCTGCCACAAGGTATTTGATGGCTTCTCTCGCCTTCGGGCAGAGCTGCACCTCATCGAAAATGATGACGCTCTCTCGCTCATGGAGCTGCACGCCATAGTGGACAGACAGGAGCATATACAGCGTGTCCAAATCCTCTAAATGCAGTTGGAACAGGCTTTTCACATCCTCGGAAGCTTTTGCAAAGTCCACGAGGATGTAGCTTTTGTATTCGTTTTTTGCAAATTCCTCAACAACAGTGGACTTACCGATTCGGCGGGCACCTTCTACAAGAAGGGCTTTCCTGCCACAGGATTCCTGCTTCCATGCAAGGAATTTACTGTAAATTTTTCTTTTGAAAAGCATGATTATCGCCTCCGCCCGTAGTATATCACAGAAATCAGAAATACGCAATATTAGAAATCCGACAAATTCCTACAATACGCAATATTTGAAGTGTCTCAAATTCCGACAATACGCAGGTTTGGAAAGGAGGAACCAAAGCAGTAACATCAATTTGGCCTATCAAGGGGCGGGTGGATCAGGCCATCCGCTATGCCCGGAATCCTGAAAAGGTCACGGAGGCGTCCAGAAAGAAGCTTCATGAAATCGAGGGCATCGTTGACTACGCTGCCGACGATCTGAAAACAGAGCGTTGCACCTATGTCACAGGCATCCATTTGGACAGCGTGGAAACCGCCGCGGCGGAGTTCATGGAAGTCAAACAGCTTGAGGGGAAGCTGGGCGGACGGGTCTGCTACCACGGGTATCAGTCCTTCCGAGAAGATGAAGTGGATGCTGACACAGCACACAAGATCGGTGTGGCACTTGCAACAGTGCTATGGGGAGATAGATTTCAAGTGGTCGTTGCGACCCATTGCAATACAAATCATTATCATAATCATTTTGTCCTAAACTCTGTTTCAGATGTGGACGGGTTGAAGTTTTACAATTCTCCTGCCGATTATCGCAGGATGCGAGAGGTATCCGACAGGCTTTGCAAGGAGTTTGGCTTGTCCGTCATCAAACACCCGGAGGGCAGAGGCAAGAACTACGGCGAGGTCGTTGCAGAACGGGAAGAAAAACCCACCAGAAGGGGCATCATCAAGGCGGACCTTGACCGGGCAATCGAGGCATCCCTGACCGAGCAGGAGTTTTGGGCGATGCTTCGACAGTTGGGCTATGAGGTCAAGCTGTATGGCAAGGGCGGCAAGCCGCTGGCACATCCGGCAATCAAGCCGCAGGGGTCGGAACGATACTTCCGACTTGACCGGCTGGGAGAAGGCTATTCCCTTGACGAGATCATGGGGCGGGTCTATCACAACCGCCGCCGAAAGCGTCCAATAGAAGAACCGACGATTACACGCAGGGTTGCTCCCGTGAGGGGCAGCTTTTCTTCTGCCCCGAAACTCAAGGGCTTGCGGGCATTGTATCTGCGGTACTGTTGCGAATTGCATATCATCGTCAAGCACCCGTCTGCAACCAGGCGGGTGCATCCTGCATTATGGGAGGACTTGACTAAGCTGAATCGTCTGGATGCCCAAACACGGCTGCTGGCTTCACAGAAAATCAAAACCATGCCGCAGCTATTGGCGTATCGGGACGGATTGCAGGAACAGATTACAGCTCTTGTGACAGAGAGAACAGAGCTGCGAAATCTGCAAAAGCGCGAAAAGCGAGCAGGTAGAGAGGATCCCGTATCGGCTCGAATTGCTGAGATCTCCGCCCAGCTGCGGAAGCTGAGAAAGAAGGTGAAATTATGCAGTGAAATAGAAACACGCTCAACTGAGGTTGCGGACAACCTCAAAGAAATCCAACAAGAAAAATCTGAACAGAGAAAGGAGAAAGAACAACATGAGCTATTCCGGCGAAGCCGAGCAGGTCGTGCGGATCTCGCTTAACGGCGCAGAAGTCGCTGCAAAGCTGACCGGTGCGGCCGCCAAGAACATTGCCGTGATGCTTTACGCCGTCCTCAAGGACCAGCACCGCACCAAGGGCAAAATGCGCCTGCCCCATATGCTGCGCTCCGGCAAGGAGCTGAAGGTCTTTGCCGTGAAGGACGGCGACCTGAAAAAATTCTGTGAGGCGGCGAAGAAATACGGCGTCCTTTACTGCCTCCTCAAGGATAAGAACGCCAGGGACGGCATTTCGGATGTGATGGTTCGGGCAGAGGACGCCTCCAAAATCAACCGTATCATGGAACGCTTCCGGCTTTCCACCGTGGATCGTGCCAGCGTCAAGGCAACCGTAGTCCGGGAGAAGCGTGGCAAGGAGGGGCAGAAAGCCGAGCAGCCGCCTGTCCCCGAAAAGGCAGCACCCAAGCGGGATGAGCTGGATGATCTTCTGGATCAGCTGATGAAGAAGGAACCGGCGAAGGAGGCGGTGATCCACGCAAACCCCACTGGGGCACGGAGGGCGGAATCCAGTCCGTCCGTGCCTTCTTCGATGACTGCCGAAAAGGCGAAATCCTGTATGTCCGTCCGAGAAGAGCTGACCCGTATTCGGGCTGAACAGCAGAAACAATCCACAAAGCCTGTGCAGCAGCATAAGGCACCCAGGAAGAAAAAGAGGAAGGAGCGTTGATGATGGAAAACTATAATGATCTGCTTACGGAGACTGCACCGGCAGAGCAGAGCGATTACGACAAAGCATCGTGGAAGAACCGGAAGAAGGCAGAACGGGAGGAGGCGTTTGCAAGAGTGGCGGATGCCGCCCTGCAGATCAGCGGCAGTCCCACGCTTCTGCAAAACTATCTGAATGTGCAGGCACAGTTTGGCCGCTACTCTATCAACAACTGTCTGCTGATTGCCACCTCCAAGCCCGAAGGCACGGCCTTCAAGGACTTCGATGGGTGGAAGAAAGAGGGCATTTCCATCGCCAAGGGCGAAACCGGCATTGTTCTTCTGATTCTGGGCAAGACCTATATCGCAAAGGACGGCACCGAGAAGCAGAGCTTTGATACCAAGCGCGTCTTTGACATTTCCCAGACGACCGCACTCCAAAGGCTGCGCCCATCGTCCAGTATGACCCCCGTGTCCTGCTCAAGGCTCTGCTGCGGCAGGCTCCCTGCAAGGTCGAGGCAAAGGACGATATGAACCCAAAAATCAATGCCGCATATCAGCCGAACACCAAGTCCATCGTTGTTCGTCCCGGCATGGATGCACCGGATATTTTCCGCCTTGTGGCGCACGAGATCGTCCATGCCATGCATGACGGCGAGGACTATAAGCGGGGCGATTGGTCGTTCCGGGCAAGCTGCGCGGCATATATCCTGTGCAAGCGATTCCATGTATCCGTGGATGCCTTCGACTTCTCCAATGTGAAGACTGTGTGCCACGATAAGAACGCAGCGGAAATGCAGGCGGAGCTGAATGTGATTCGGGACGCCGCCAACAAAATCTCCGGCGGCATGGAGCAGAAATTGGGCACGAAGAACAGGGAGCGTCATGCGGAACGTCGTAATGAGACCAGATAAGGGGGCGGATATGTCAAAGGATATTCGCTTGATCGAGGTCGATGACTTTGACCACCGCCTGCTGGTCAACTCTATCATGGAGTTCCGAAACAAGGTGATTCAGGAAGGAGTGCCCACAGAGGCTATGGACGATCTCCTGCTTCGAATCATTGACGCTCCCGTGAAAAAGCCGAAGTGGAGGAGCCATGAGGAACGATAAGTTTTCCAAAGGCAACATCCTTCTCTACTGCCTTGGCATTGTCCCCGTGGTGTGGCTGGCTCTGCTGGCGGCACCGGCCCTGCATGACGGCGTAAAAAGCCTTCTAACCGAGTTCGGCACAGTCATGCGCCAGCCCTTTTATATTGTATGGTGTGAGGACAGCCTGAAAACTGTCCTCATTTTTCTGCTCATCTACGGAATCACCATTGCGGTTTACCTGTCCTCTGTCCGTAATTACCGCAAGCGGGAGGAGCACGGCTCTGCCAAATGGGGCAATGCCGGTCAGGTCAACCGCAAATATGCCGCCAAGCCCAAGACCGAAAACAAGATCCTCACGCAGAATGTGGCGATCGGCCTGGGCGGGCATAAGCACCGCCGCAACCTCAATGCGTTGGTCTGCGGCGGCTCCGGCGCAGGCAAAACCCGGTTCTATGCCAAGCCAAACATCATGAACGCCAACACATCCTTTGTATGCCTTGACCCAAAGGGCGAGCTCCTGAGAGACACGGGAAACCTGCTGAAAAGAAAGGGCTATGACATCAAGGTGATCGACTTGATCAACATGGAAAAAAGCCATTGCTACAATCCCTTTGTCTATCTCAAGACAGACAATGATGTGCAGAAGCTGGCAACCAACCTGTTCAAGAACACCACGCCCAAGGGAAGCACCTCGCAGGACCCGTTCTGGGATCAGGCGGCAATGATGCTCCTGCTTGCCTTGATGTTCTACCTTCATTATGAAGCCCCGGAGGACGAGCAGAATTTCCTTATGGTTATGGAAATGATTCGTGCCGGTGAGGTCAGGGAGGATGATGAAGCCTTTCAATCACCACTGGACATTCTGTTCCGCAAGCTGGAGATGAAGAATCCGGAGCATATCGCCCTGAAATACTACAAGGCTTATCATTCCGGCTCCGGGAAGACCCTGAAATCCATCCAGATCACCTTGATTTCAAGATTGGAAAAGTTCAATCTGACCTCTCTCGCCGGTATCACGCAGACGGATGAGCTGGATTTAGCACAAGTTGGTGAGAAGAAAACGGCGATCTATGCCGTGATTCCCGATAACGATGCCTCTTTCAACTTCATTGTCGGTATGCTCCACACCCAGCTTTTTTCAGCAGCTATATTATCAGGCGGATGTGGTTCACGGCGGTGCTTTGCCTGTCCATGTGCATTTTGTCATGGACGAATTTGCCAATGTTGCCTTGCCGGACGAATTCGATAAGCTGCTGGCTACCATGCGTTCCAGAGAAATTTCTGTGTCCATCATCGTCCAGAACCTGGCTCAGCTCAAAAAGCTGTTTGAAAAGGAATGGGAGTCCATCGTCGGCAACTGCGATGAATTTCTCTATCTCGGCGGCAATGAGCAGTCCACCCATGAGTATGTGTCCAAACTGCTGGGCAAGGAGACCATCGACACCAACACCTACGGCCAGTCCAAAGGCAGAAGCGGCAGCTACTCCACCAACTGGCAAATCACAGGCAGAGAACTGATGACCCCGGACGAAGTGCGTATGCTGGATAACCGCTACGCACTTCTTTTCATTCGCGGCGAGCGGCCGATTCAGGACTTCAAATACGATATTTTGAAGCACCCCAATGTGACCCTCACCACGGATGGCAAAGCCGCGCCATATCAGCATGGCTTGGATAATCTCAGCATTGCGTCCATCGTGTTCGACAAAGCCCGGCAAGAGCAGACCGGGCAGGAACCGGAAGTGGACGAGGATCGGTACGAACTGATTTCTGATGAAGAAATCGAAGAATTTTTGAAACAACAGGAGGAAAACGAACATGAAGAAAAACAAAAAGCGTAATCCCGTAGAAAGCCGCCTTGCTCCCGAAAAGGTCAAGCGCGGCTTCCGTACCTATGTTGCCGTCATTATGGTGGCGTTCATCATGGCATTTGCCATGCCCGCCGTCTTTGCCGCCGATGATCCGCTGTCGGTGGTCAACAACCTGTCCGACTTTATCTTTGGCCTGATCCGCGCCGTGGGTCTGATCCTGCTGGGCTGGGGCGTTGTGCAGGTCGGTCTGTCCTTCCAGAGCCATGATCCCAGCCAGCGTTCTAACGGCTTCCTCACTTTGGCAGGCGGCAACATCATTACCTTTGCCAAGGAAATCCTCGACCTGATCGTTGGCTGACATTCGACATACAAGGGGCAGGCCGCCGTGGTCTGCCCCGGAAGGAGGTGCGTAAGGTATGTCGGACAGTTGGATTGCCGGCAATCTGGAAAGTACATTGGAGATGTGGAACGAGAAGCTGGCAGAGTTATGGCAGCTTCTGACCCAATCCCCGGCGACATTCAAGGGCGGCGCAATCTGGAACGTGATGGTCAACATCCACGGAGCCCTGCAAGCCCTTGCGTATGCGCTCATGGTACTGTTTTTTGTCGTGGGCGTGATGAAAACCTGCGGCTCGTTTGCCGATCTCAAGCGCCCGGAGCACGCCGTGAAACTGTTTGTCCGCTTCGCCATTACCAAAATGGTGATTACCGGCGGCTTAGAGCTGATGCTTGCCATTCTGTCTATTTGGCTTCAACGAAGATCAACGAGAACAGCTTGCGGCCATGCTCGATTCAGGCAACAATTCCATGTGGGCATCCATTCTCTACGGCATCCACTCCGGGGACAGCGATATTGTCATGGTTGCCTTGTCGCAGATCGGCAATGTGGGCGGCGAACCCTATTGGAGCTGGTACGGCTTTGAAAGCTGTGTTGCCTGGTGCCATTGCTTTGTGAGCTGGTGCGCTGACCAATGCGGCTACCTTGAAGCAGGCATCATCCCCAACACCGCAGGCTGCGTCACCGGCGTGAACTGGTTCAAGGAACGCAGCCAATGGGTGGACGGCTCCGTGGAGCCTGTTCCGGGCATGATTATCTACTTCGATTGGGACAACAAGGGTGACAGCGGCCCGCAGGACGGCCTGTCAGACCATGTAGGCATCGTAGAAAAGGTCGAAGACGGCTATGTCTACACCGTAGAAGGCAATACAAGTGATAGTTGCGCCGAACGCTGGTACCCCATCGGCTACTACGAAATTCTCGGCTATGGAGTGCCGGTATACTAATCTGAGCCAATTAAAGCAGGCTGTGATGCAAATTACTTTTGTTTTATCTGAGTCTCCTGCCCAGTTTTTATTGTAATATAGGAGAGGTGTTTCATTTTAGTAACCGGGAATCTCTTCTGACTATACCAATTCTCTCCAAACCCGCTCTCAAGCATTGTAATTGAAATAAATGGTGATGTATCCCAAGATGATCCGTAGAATGCACGAAGTACTGCGTCCTCTCTTGTTGGCACTCGGTATGTAGTGCCCTCAAAGGATCTTTCTTTTTCCTCTCCATACAGGTCTTCCCGCTTGATGTATGGCCCAGCATGCTTGACATCATCAATATAATTGGGCGTATAGGCATAATAGTCGCTACACTTAGCATGAGCCAAGTACCACTCAACTCGTTTCATGTATCGTTTCACCGATACGATAGTCCTTGCGACTGAAGCCCGCCCTGTTCAGACCAACTACGATTTTCTCTAATGTGCTGTGGAAGTCTACGGAATTGGTCAATACATAGGATGTATTCAGCAGCGGCGAAGCATGTTGTGTCGCATAGGGCTGGCGCAAAATGCGGCTGAGGATCTGCTCCACATCCACAGTAGAGGTGCGGTTGGCAAGGGAGGCCAGTATGTAGGCAAACGGGCAGTCCCACCCTTCCTTCAACGCGTTGACGGTGATAATGTACCGGATCGGACAGCCTTTGCTCATCAAGTCCTTGCCCTTTAGATCATCCACATTGGAAGTCTTTACTGCAATCTCAGCTTCCGGGATACCCATGTCGATCAGCATGGCTTTGATCTTGTCAAAGGTATCACTGCTGTCCCCGGTGCGGGGCTGTGCCTGAAACAGTACGATGGGGCGGATGTATTGGCCACCGGCTACTTCCGCTGCAATCACTTCCCGCTCAATGCTGCCGCGTAGCTGAATGGCATCCTGAATGACACTTTGGCGGCTTGTGCGATTATACACCACCACAGGCAGCTTCACCATGTGCTCTTTCTTCAGTTCCCTGGCATCCACATAAGAAATGATATTGCTATTCTTTCGGGGAGTAGCTGTCAAATCAAGGACAAAAGAGGGATTCAGGTTGTTCAGCATTTCGGTACTGAGATCAGATCCTGCATTATGGCTCTCGTCCACAACAACCACCGGCTCCAAGTGCCGCAGCACCTGAATCAGTGCCGTATCCGGTGTATCTGCCAGCAGAGCTTCTTTATCCTTGAAGTATTCTGAAAAACGGAACAGATTTCCGTTTTCCTGATAGACCTTGCGGACATCCCGATTGCGGCTGTTGATACGCAGTGAACTGTAGCTCATAATGCAGATCATCAGCATTTCACGGACGGTATCCGGTGAGAAATTCTGCCCGTTCAGCAGCATCTCTTTTGTGTAAACACCGACACGTCCTGCGAAGTCCTGATCCAGCTTCTGGCGGTAGGGGTGGTTCACATCGGACAGGGTGCGGATCGTCTGGGTCAGAATGGAATCACTGGGTACCAGCCATACCACCACCTGTGGCTTTCCGGTGGGTAATGCATCAAAGATACGCTTTACAGAGGCGCAGGCCATAAAGGTTTTGCCACCACCGGTCGGTACCTTCATACACACATGAGGTACACATTCAATGGAATTGTTGTAAGACGGTACGCCGCCGAGGCCGACTGCTACATCTTTGGAGAACCAGTATTCCCGCCAGGCGGAAAACAGGTTCGCGCTGCGATTCACGCAGTTCAGGTATGCGGAAAGGTCACGCATGACTTGCTTTTGATAATTGTTGAGTTCCATAACAATTCAATTCATAATTCGGAATGCGTAATTCGGAATTATAATTCTCCTTTCTGCGTTTTCGTGATTGCCACAAGAAGTTTTATCAGCTCCTGACAATCTGCGTAAATACTATTGAAAGTTTTTTCCTCAATGTATTCGCTTTCATGCAACAGTTCCAGCCAATACTCTGTTTCGCTGGCTTCCTTCAAGGAGATGTTCAGCTTTGCGTAAAAATCCGCTCTGCTTTGCCCACGGATTGCTTCCTTTACATTTGCGCCAATGCTTGTCCCGCTTCGCAATAACTGTTTGGACAAAACAAACTCACTCTTTTCATTTTTCAAATATTGGTAAAGTCGAATAATCCGCAAAGCAAACACTTTGCTTTTATCCACAATAATGTTATCAGTTTTCATTACTGCCACCCCCCATTTTATAATTCGTAATTCGTAATTCGGAATTCGTAATTTTTAATTCCGCACTCCGCATTCCTAATTCGTAATTCGTATTTTTTAATTCCGCATTCCAAATTCCGAACTACAGCCTCGTAATGTCCCGGGGGATTTTCTTAAATGTGATATGGTATTTTTCCAGCTCTGCCTCGCTGAGGGTGCAGAGATCGGCGTAGATCACATAAGCGTCCGCCTTGGTTTTGACCGTATGCAGGAATTCCCGGTTCAGAGTGGTGACAGCCTGCCGCTCATAGTAGAAGTAATAGGCGCTGTTAACATGGACACCCATGAAATAAGGCTCGTCCGGGTGGGGGTCCGGCAGGCGGCTCTTGGTGTCGGTGAAGTAAACATACTCCCGAATTTTCTCCACGCCGACATTTTCGTTGAGCACATCGCCGTGAATCAGCGGTTCTCCCAGCTCATAGTAGCTGAAGCCGCCGCCTGTGCCGGCTACGGCATTCTTGCCATCGCCGTAGCCGTTAATGACACGCTTGACCCGCTCGGCAGTAATGCTGTCGGCGTAGTCACCCATTTCCACCAGAATGAATTTGCGGTTTCCACCATCGGCTTTGTTCATGCTCAGAACGGCGTGGGCGGTGGTGCCGGAACCGGCAAAGGAATCGAGGATGATAGAATCAGGATCGGATGCAATTTGTAAGATTCTCTCAATTAAGCGAGTGGGCTTAGGTGTATCGAACGGAGACCGCCCTCCAAATATTCCAGCAAGTTCATTAGCTGCTTCACCCGTATGACCGGTATCCGCATGAAGCCAAAGATTTGTGGCAACCCTTCCGGCACTACTATCAAGATACTGCTTGCGGCGGATGCCACCTTTTCCTTTGCCTGTAAAGTACAAAAGTGGCCATGGCTTTTCTTTCACTATTCCTTGTTCATATCGGTACAGTGCTTCACTTTTGGCTTCTTCAAACGGCTTCTTTAACATAATGGCGCAGACATCAGATGATACTCCTCTCTCGCTTCCACAAAGCTCGCACCGCTTTCCATAATCGTCAATTTTTCGCAATTCATATGATGTCCACTCATTCATACACTCTAGCATTTGAGACTGACCAAAACTCCAGCACCGCCCAGCTGGCGGATACAGCAACTCTCCTGTAATCGGATGTTGAATTGCATACGCCGTAACGGAGCCGCATTTCTGCACCGTAACGATGAACACCCCGTGTGCATTTTTTGCACACCCTTATAACGATGCTGTATGCACCGTTACGGAGCAGTTAGGCAACAGTATCTACACAAAGGAAAAGCACCCGACCGTAGCCGAGTGCTAAAATGCCTTGATTCTGTTATGATTTGATTTCTGTGCCGTCCCGGAAGGTAACCGTGATTCCCTTGCTCCTGTCAACCGTTACATACTCAACCGTGCTACTCCAAAGCCCTATGTCAAATTCGCTGATAACGCCTTTCTGTGCTTTCATCATGGAGATGAACTCAGCCAGCCGCACACTCTTTGCTTCCTTCGCTGCAATGGACTCTGCCACCGAATCGTACTGTGCCTTGGTTTCATCGTACCTGTCTACAAGACTGTCGTAGCGTTTTTTGTATTCGTCCTGATCCTGCGCAATCCGGGCGTTTTCAGTAACGATGCTCTGTGTCATGGAAACAATCATCGAAAGCTCATCTTCCAGACGTTGCTTTTCTATCTGTAAGGCATCCGTTGCGCACAGCGTTTTGCGGACAAGCTCCGCATTGGCGATGATTTCTTTTTTCTCGGTAACCAGCTGGTTATATGCGGACACAAAAGCCGCTTTGACATCTTTCTCTGTCACATACGGCGTTTAACATGTTACAATTTACGGCTGACAAAGATGGGCACCGTCAACCTATAAGGGCAATATGGGACTGATCAACAATTATATCCTGCCACATCTCGGGAATATGCGGATTTCCGATGTGAATACACGCGCACTCGATCGCTTTTATAAGCTTCTTCAAAAACCCAAGGCTGTTTCTACAAACAGAAAGACCCAAGAGGGCCGGCTTGTCACTCCGGGTACGATTCGTGACATCAATAAAATCATTCGCAGCTGCTTTAACCAAGCAAAAAAATGGGAACTCGTCGAGCGAAACCCTGCCGAAAATGTAACGCTTCCGGAATATGAGCCGCAGAAGCGGGAAATCTGGACTTCTGATGTTCTGTTTCGAGCATTGAAAGTCTGCGACGATCCCAGACTGACACTTGCGTTGAACCTTGCATTTTGCTGTTCCCTGAGGATAGGCGAGATGCTCGGCCTGACGTGGGATTGCGTTGACGTATCCGAGGAAAGCATTGAATGCGATTCGGCGGCTGTTTTTATCAAAAAGGAACTCCAAAGAGTAAAGAAAACAACCATTCAAGAGGTCGAGAAAACCGGGATACAGCTCGAATTTCCTTCTTTGCCCACTTCGTCAACTGCGCTCGTTCTGAAGAAGCCTAAGACGGCCAGCAGTATTCGCAAGGTGTTTGTGCCAAAAACAGTTGCAAAAATGTTGAAAGCGTGGAAAGAAGACCAGGACAAGGTAAAGGAGCTGATGGGCGATGCCTATCATGACTATGGTATGGTCTTTGCAGGTCCGTTCGGACTTCCTACAGAGCAGAATACGATTGCAAAAGCACTGAAGAAGCTGATTGAGAAACATGGGTTCCCGCCTATCGTATTCCATAGCTTTCGCCATGCAAGCGTAACATATAAGCTGAAACTCAATGGCGGTGACATCAAGGCGGTACAGGGGGATACCGGTCACGCCCAATCCAAAATGGTGTCCGATGTGTATTCCCACATTTTGGACGAGGGTCGCAAACATAACGCACAGTTGTTTGAAAAGGCATTCTATTCCGAAGAGGCGGAAGACAACACAAGTCCTGCCGGCGGTTCTTTGGATGTTTCCGCTTTACAAAAGCTTTTGGCGAATCCGAAAGCAGCAGCGTTATTAGCAGCTCTTGCAAAGAGTCTGAAGTGAATAAAGTGGGGGAGCAACAGCAGTTCAAACCTGTTGTTGCCCCCTTTTTGTATAATTCTTCTATCCACCTACAAATAAGTCGTAAAACGGAGGACCAAGTTACAAATTGTTTGTCCTCTGCGCTCTTGAATAATCCAGACTAATTGATATAATAAAAATAAGGTGCATCTGATTTTTGAATTATTAGCTTTAGGCATAGGGGGTAGACTGTAATGCAAACGCAGATTAACTGGGAGAGCTTTAGCGTATACAATCAAGATGCGCGTGGAATACGTTATAAATTTGAAGATCTCTGCAGGCAGCTGTTTACAAATGAGAACTTGTCTAAAAAAGAGAAAAAATATCTCCATGTCAATCCAAATAACGCGGGGCTTGAAGCTGATCCAATATACGATGAGAAAACCAAATGTTGGATCGGATTTCAGGTTAAATACTTTGATAATAATGTGGACTATGATCAGATAAAGCACTCCGCAGAGAAAATAATTGAGTATTACGCCGGCAGAGTGGATGCTGTCTATCTCTTTTGCAATAAACCTTTGACGCTTTCAGCCAAAGGTTATGTTGATGCTGCAGGTATTCTGCAGACTTCTGGAATTACACTTGAACCTATAACAGATAATGCAATTTTAGACCTTGTTCGAAAGTATCCGTATTTAGGCTTGTATTACTTTGGAAATCATACTCTCATGCATGAGTGGTTTGCAACTCACACAAGCCATATGCAAGACGAACTTGGAATTCGCTATAATCGAGATTTTAATGTTAATACTTCGGCGAATGATGAACTGTCATTGTTTGTCCAAGACCAGAACGCAGCCAAGCAAATAAACAACAAGAAGACGGAACTTCTGAAAAAAGTCGGGGCGATGTATGGAGAAAGGGACGAGGAACGTTCTTACCTTTGCGCGGTCCGACAGGCTGTAAATGATCTACCGGATGTTACAACCCGAACGCTTCAGGACGCTTTTGGCTGGAGAAGACTCGTGGAATCGGCTACTGCAGAATTCTGCGATCAAGTAGAGGAAACGCGCAAAAAATTGCAAAATCAAAGAGATGAACAGAATGCACTTGCTCATAAAAAAGAAGGTGTGAGTAAGGAGCAGATAACAGCGGCCTATACGGAGTGCTATCGTTTGGATGACCAAATTAAAAGGCTTAATGCGCTAATTGAACTTCCATGTTTATTGGAGATTACCGATAGAGATCGTCAACTTCTAGAGGGCGATGTCCTGACCGTATTCGGAGATCCGGGAACTGGTAAATCACAGTTGTTGGCACATAAAACGCAACAGCTCATTGATGCTGGCAGAGCTTCGCTCTTATTGGTGGCAGGGATCTACTTCACAGCGGAGCCGATCCATGAACAAATTATGAAGAATCTTCGTTTGGATTTCAGCTTTGAAGACCTTATCGATATACTTGAAGCAATTGGTGAAAAAGATGATTGCATTATTCCTATTTTTATTGATGCTCTAAATGAAACGTGGAATAATCGATTATGGAAATCCGGATTGCCTGCAATTATCGAAAAGGTCAAACAATCTGCAATGGTTAAGTTGGTGCTAACATACCGACCTGAATATGAAAAACAGCTGATACCGGACAGTGTACTTCAGCAGATGAAGACCGGTGATGTAGTAACATTATGTCATAGAGGATTTGCAGATAACAGCATTGATGCTGTAAGGTCGTTCCTGAATCACTTCAATATTCCCTTTACCCCACTCGAATACTTTAGTTATGAGATGTCAAAACCACTTTTCCTTTTGCTGTATTGCAAAACATATAACGGAGAAGAAGTGAGTCTTCCAGCGCTTTACGAGAGATTAATTGAACATGCTAATATAAACATATACAAATCAATGAAAGATGCGCTTATAAATAACGGATATTCAGAAGATGATAATATTCTAAATCCGCTTATTTTTGAGATCGCTGCTACAATGGTTTCGAAAAACACTAGGATAATTTCGAAAACAGAGATCAACCAATTACCATTCTGGAGCGAATACGGGATAGCGCCTGCCCCCTTTCTTAGGCAATTGGAAAAAGAGCAAATTCTTCATAACACTGTTCATGATGAAAAAGAAATATTCTATTTTGCATATGATCAAATGAATGATTATTTCTGCGCAAAAGCGATTTTCAAAACATGCAATAGAGGACAAGAAGTACGTCAATATCTGACTGATAATATTTTGCATATCCGAAGCAATGAACTGGGGAATTATGGGAATATCGGGCTGTTTGTGAATGCCTGTGCCCTGTATGCAGAAAAGTTTGGAGAAGAATGCATCGATATTATTGAGCAAATATCAGACGAAAATGACAAGCAAATAATTATGTCAAGATATATTGGGTCATTTCAGTGGAGAAAAAGCAACACCATCGCGACAGATTCATTCAAAGATCTGCTCAGGACATATACGTACAAAAAGGACGATGTGTGGGAGATGCTTATCGGGAATAGTGTGAAGACATCCAACCCGCTTAACGCAGACTTCTTGCATAAGCTACTCTATAATTATGAACTCAATCGAAGAGACTACCTTTGGACGATCTATATTAACGGCTTCAGGGCTGATTACAGCAATCGGATTACGCAACTCATCCAGATGTATAACCGCGGCGAAAAACTGGAATTCAAAACCGAAAAGCAAGTTGAGTTGCTCCTCACATTGTTCGGCTGGTTGCTAACCTCTTCCAATCGCTGGCTGAGAGATAACGCATCCAAAGCCATGATAGAAGTATTGAAGGAGCATTTTTCTCTCTGCCAGACGCTCCTTCAAAAATTTGAAGGTGTTAATGATCCATATGTTTTTCAGAGACTTCATGGGATTGTTTTTGGCGCATGTTGTAAGAAAAAGAGAACAGATTCTGACTGTTTTAAAGTGTTGGCAGAGTATGTATACAGCACAATTTTCGATAAGGACACAGTATATCCGGATATATTACTAAGAGACTATGCCCGACTTATTATTGTGAGATTCTTATACGAGAATCCGAACTATGACGGAAATGTCGATACCAGAAAGATTGTTCCACCTTATAAATCGGAGCCAATCCCTGAAATAGAAGATCAGCACTACTTAGAAAAGAAGTATTCAGGCGCTCTATTATGGCTCATTCATTCGATGCGCTTTGAAGGAATGGGGATGTATGGCGATTTCGGCCGCTATGTTTTTCAAGCCGCACTCCAAAACTTTGAAGTTGATGACAAAAGGATATTCAATTATGCGGTCT
>NZ_JBBMFF010000235.1:0-10851 GCF_040096185.1 Faecousia intestinalis
CGTGTACGTCGGAGAAAATACCGCTCGGCTCGCAAACGTGCGAAGGGCGTGCCCTTCGTGCGCTGCAGCGAGCCGCAGCCCCTTTCAAACGAGAGCCCAGTGAAACGGGTCTCGTTTGAGAGCGTGTCGAAAAGGCTTTTTCGACACGCTCAAGCGCCGCGGATGCGGCGCTGCCCAGATCAGAACGTCATGGGGCGCTGCGGCCGCAGCGCCCCGCCCCATGGGGGTATCTTTCGTACCGTCCGCGGCAGTTTTACGCCGCGCGGCGCACTTGACACAGGCTATGGATTCCACTTTCTCTTCGAATTGGCCGTTCGAAGTGCATTGGCCCGATGCCGGAAAATGTTCCAGGACTGTGTCCGCTTTCAGTATGCCCCGGCGCGGCCGAACAATGCACGCCGCGTTGGTTCATTTTTTCGCATTTCAGGAGGAATTTTCCATGACGCAGGTTTTATCCGTTGCACTTTCCGTCGCCGCCGTGTTTCTGCTCGTGCGGCTGCTGTCCACGCCGCTGCGCTGGTTCTGGAAGCTGTGCATCAACACGCTCTGCGGCGCAGTCCTGCTCGGCCTTGTCAATTTACTCGCGCCCCTGACCGGGCTCTATATCGCCGTCACCGCGCCCGCGGCCTGCATCGTCGGCTTTTTCGGCCTGCCCGGCTTTGCCGCCGTCGTGCTGATGCAGCTGTTTCTGTGAGCCGCGCGGGTGCGGCGTCACGCCCCACTGCGGCAGCGGCAGGCGCTGCATCGCGCCGAATACACGCGCTTTGAGGTCGGGGTACGTCTTCGACAGCACGGCGACGAGCTCCTTGATCTCCTGCCGCTTCGTGTGCTTGTCGGCCGGGCACGGATTGTGCACGACGGGCAGGTCGTGCTCCGCCGCGAACGTACGCACCATGCCCTCCGTCAGATAGAGCATGGGCCGGATCTGCGTCACGCCGGTCCGGTCGAGGTACGTCACCGGCTCAAAGCAGCCGATCCGCCCCTCGAACAGCAGACTCATCAGGAACGTCTCGACGGCGTCGTCATAGTGGTGGCCGAGCGCCACCTTGGAATAGCCCTGCTCCAGCAGCGCCTGATTCAGCGCCCCGCGGCGCATCTTGGCGCACAGCGAGCAGGGATTGTTTTCCTTCCGGTGCTCGAAGATGATCGGCCCGATCTCCGTCTCCACGCGGGAATACGGCACACCAAGGCGCTCACACAGGCGTGCGACCGGCGAGAAATCCATGCCGCCGAGGCCCATGTCGATCGTGATGGCCGTGAGGTCATAGGAATAGGGCACATATTCCCGAAGCGCAGCCAGAAGCGTCAGCAGCGTCAGCGAATCCTTGCCGCCGGACACGCCGACGGCGATGCGGTCGCCCGGCTCGATCATCCGGTAATCCTCGATGCAGCGGCGCACGAGTCCCATCATTCTTTGCATGCGAATTCCTCCGTTTTTTCGAAAAATTGCCCCTTGAGCATTTGCGAGTATCCGGGAGAAAAACGGAGCATCCGAGAGTTCTTCCGGAGAAAAATGAAATTTCCGAATTTTGTGCTTGACAGCCGGTTTTTCCTGTGGTATAAAGAATAGGCTGTGCACGGGAATATTGTACGCGTGCAGCCCGGTTTTGTCAAAATATTTATTTTCAATATACGGAGGAACTCACTCATGTCCACGACACTGGTCAGAAAAGAGGACGTTCAGCGCAAGTGGTACGTCCTGGACGCAGCGGACAAGCCCCTGGGCCGTACCGCCGTCATCGCCGCCAACCTGCTGCGCGGCAAGCTGAAGCCCGATTTCACCCCGAACGTTGACTGCGGCGATTACGTCATCATCGTCAACGTCGAGAAGGCTGTTCTCACCGGCCGCAAGCTGGAGGAGAAGTATTATCGCCGTCATTCCGGCTGGATCGGCGGTCTGAAGGAAACGAAGTACAAGACCCTCATGGCCGAGCGTCCCGAGTTCGCCATGGAGCTGGCCGTCAAGGGCATGCTCCCGAAGAACACCATCGGCAGAACTGCCATGACTCGTCTGAAGCTGTTCAAGGGTCCGGAGCACATCCATGCTGCCCAGAAGCCCGAAGCCTGGACGCAGGACTAATCAGGAGGTAAAAGACGATGTACGAGAGCAAGAAACAGTATCATTACGGCACCGGCCGCCGCAAGTCCTCTATCGCCCGTGTCCGCGTTTATGAGAACGGCACCGGTTCCATTATTATCAACGGCCGCGAGATCGACGACTACTTCGGTCTCGACACCCTGAAGCTGATCGTCCGTCAGCCGCTGGTCACCACCGACCTGCTCGGCAAGGTGGACGTGGTCTGCACCGTCCAGGGCGGCGGCGTCACCGGCCAGGCCGGTGCCATCCGTCACGGCATCTCCCGCGCGCTGCTGGGCCTGAACGCCGAGTACCGCGCCGCTCTGAAGGCCGCCGGTTTCCTGACCCGCGACCCGAGAATGAAGGAACGCAAGAAGTACGGTCTGAAGGCCGCCCGTCGCGCTCCGCAGTTCTCCAAGCGCTGATCGAGATTTCAAAATGCCCAAAAACCCTGGAAACTCAACGGTTTCCGGGGTTTTTCTTTTTGTCCTGTTCTGGCTCAACCTGACCCAACCAAATCGTTTTTACCGGGGACAACTCGGGGACAACTCCCCTTTTTTCGTCTTTATGGGACAACTTCGGGGACAACCACGGGAACAACTTTTAGGCATTTGGGGGTAACAATATCGGCGCTTAACGGTCAACCTTTCCTTCGACATGCCGAAGGGATATGAAACGGCCAACGGTACGTTTGATCCAACTGTCAATACGCTGTTCATCAACAAAGAGATGCTCCAATCTCAACCGGAGTACGAGCAGATGTTCTATCTGTTTCATGAGCTTCGCCATGCCTTGCAGTATTTGCACCCGGAGCGCTTTGACGGACTGATTGCCAGGAGCCGCCTCTATGTCATCCAATATGATGGAACTTGTTATAAACTCGTTGACGGCAAATGGAAAGAATGCAAGCTCGAAGGATCAATAGAGTTTTTCACGGAACTATATCTTGGACAGCCCCATGAGCGGGATGCAAATGACTTTGCGTATGAAAGAGTGAAGGCACTTTTGGGAGCTTCCCCGGAGTTGCAGGAGCTCCTTGCGTTCTGGACGCCGAAAAAGCCGATATCAGATCAGGTGTATGAGGAACTGTACCGACAGATTGATGAAATCACAGGAGAAACGAGTTGTGAAACATCCAGATAAATGGCGGGAAACCATTGATCCTTTCTCGCTCGCTTATAAGTCCTTCCATCCAATAGAAATACTTGGCTATCCTCACGCCGGTAACGACGTATTCCACGCCAGGGGTATCTACAAAGGCAAAGAAGTCCGGGCCTACATCAAAGCCGCAAGACAGAAGGGTGCGGCGATTGAAAACGAGGTGGCGATTCTGTCACAGCTCCATTCGCCAATTTATCCCACAGTCCTTGATTGCGGGTTTGCCGGAACGCCCTTCTCCGTAACGTTGGAGCTGCCGGGCGAACGTCTATCGACCATTGTGGGCGAAAACGAAACGCTGGAATCCCTTAGCTTTATGGAGGAATACGGCGCGACGCTGGCAACGCTCCATCAGCTTCGCATTTCCGCAGAGCCAGTCAAGGACAGAAGGTTTTTCCACGTGCCGTCTGACGAGTTCTTAAAAACCTTGGGCTTGGAGGAATATAAAGGAATTTTTGCAAATCCGCCCAAGACGTCTGTCCGCTGCTTCTGCCACGGAGATTTCCACTATGCAAACATCTTATGGGACAGGCATCATATCAGCGGCATACTGGACTTTGAGCTGGCAGGCTATGGAAACCGTGACTTCGACATTGCCTGGGCTCTGTTCCGGCGACCGGGGCAGAAATTTCTGAAAACCGAAGTGGAGCAGAAAGCCTTTCTGCGTGGCTATCAGAGAACCGCTCCATGCGATCAAGAAGCTGTCAAATACTATATGGCCCAATGCTATGTATACTTTCTGCAATTCAGCGGAGATGATGCTGAATACTGCGATTACATACGCACTTGGGTAAAGCGGTTGATCTGCAAGAGGTACTAAAAATGTCAAATGCATATTATAAAGCATGTCCAGAATTTGATCGTTACAATGAACTGATCGAGAAATACTGGAACACAAAGCAGTTTGAGAAGTGCTTTGAAGGACACATGGAACTTGCTGAGAAGGGCTATCCCCTTGCCGAATGTCAAGTGGGCTACTTTTTCTATGACGGGATCGGTGTGGAGAAGGACGCGGATAAGGCGTTTTATTGGACGCAGCGTGCCGCAGAGCATGGTGATCGTGACGGCCAATTCAATCTCGCATATTTCTATGAAGAAGGGATTGGGACGCCTGTTAATATGGAAAAGGCAAAGCACTGGTATAAGAAAGCTGCGGAGCAGAACCATGATCTTGCCATCCAAAAATGCCAGGACTTAAATCTCGGGGATGAATAATATGAACGCAATTCGTTGGGTCTTCTTTGATATTGGTTCAACGCTGGTGGACGAGGAAGAAGCCTATCATCATCGGATCAGAGACATGATCCGAGGCACCTCCGTCACCTTCGAGCAGTTTTCCGAAAAGCGTATCCAATACGCCAAAGCGGGATATAACGGAGATCAAAAGGCAATCGAGTATTTCGCTCTCAACAAAACGCCATGGCACAGCGAGGACGAGGTTCCCTTTGATGATTGCGAGGAAACCCTGCGGACTCTGTGCGACAAGGGCTATCAACTTGGCATCATCGCAAATCAGAAGCCCGGAGCAAAAGGCCGTCTTGACGCTTGGGGACTTGGCCGATACTTCTCTGTGATTGCTTCCTCTGCAGAGTTGGGTGTATCAAAGCCGGACAAGGGGATATTTCTGCGGGCGCTGGCAATGGCAAACTGCAAACCCGAAAACGCTGTCATGGTAGGCGACCGGCTGGACAACGACATTCGCCCAGCCAAGGAGTTGGGCATGAAAACTATCCAAATTAGGAAAGGGATCGCCGTTTATGCAAATCTCTCCTGCGGGGCAGAGGTTCCGGATTTTACAGTGGACAGCCTTTCAGAGATATTAAGTATTCCATGTCTGATTGAGGAATTGCTATGAGATTATTATTTGAGATGGATAAGAAGGACTATGAATACTGCACCCACCGTTTCGTCCGCAACTCCGCCCGCAGCATCATCATAAGGGATGGAAAAATCGCCATGATCCACAGCTTGAAATACGATTACTACAAGTTCCCAGGAGGCGGCATTGAAAACGGAGAGAACCCAGTGGAAGCAATGATCCGAGAGACGCGGGAGGAAGCCGGACTTGTGGTCAAGCCTGAGACGGTCAAGGAATACGGCTATGTCCACCGGATTCAGCGGAGCGACATGGATTCCTCCGAATGCTTTGTTCAGGATAATTACTACTATCTGTGCAAAGCGGAGCCGGAAGCAGTTCGGCAGAATTTGGACGCTTACGAGGCGCAGGAAACCTATACATTGGAATATGTTACGCCCTTGATGGCAATTCAAAAGAACCGCAGCGTGGGTGCGAGCCCATATAATCCCATGATGTTTGAACGAGAAGCAAGAGTGTTGGAACTACTGATGTCCGAAGGATACTTTTGATTAGATGCGAAAGCACCGCTTGCGTGAGTTTTCGGAATGAAACGGAGGCTGCAATGAAACGAGTTGAAACAGCAATTTCCAGGCTGATGCCGGACATCGACGGCAAGCGTGTGTTGGAGCCCGCCTGTGGCTGCGCGGAGTTTTCTATTGCGGCAACAGCCCACGCCGCGGAGGTCGTCTGTTTTGATTTGGATGACCAGCGGTTGAACCCAGAGGCAACGCATACCGAAAGGCTCCGCTTTGAAATCATGGATGCCACAGCGATGCGCTTCCCGGACGGTTCTTTCGATACAGTTGTTTTGTACAACGCAATCGGCCATCTGGCGCATATCGCAGAACCTGTTCTGTGGGAATGCCTGCGGGTTGTGAACACGACCGGAGTTGCTTGGGTTGTAAGCTCCTTCCGCATGGACAAGGCAGTGATTCAGGAAACGCTTTTGCCGCTGTTGGATCATATGGAGTTGTCTTATTCCACGCAAGAGGACTCAGTTTACACCTATGTTCAGATCAGGAGGAAAACGAATGGCATTTGATTATAAGAAAGAGTACAAGGAATTCTACCTTCCGAAGGACAAGCCGTCGTTTGTGACGGTGCCGCCCATGAATTACCTTGCCGTGCGTGGCAAAGGCGATCCCAATGCTGCAAGCGGTGAGTACAAGGACGCCATCGGCCTCCTTTACGGGATTGCATTTACCATCAAAATGAGCAAGAAGGGCAGCCGCCAGATCGAAGGGTATTTCGACTATGTGGTGCCTCCGCTGGAAGGCTTTTGGTGGCAGGAAGGTGTCACCGGAGTCGATTATACCCATAAAGAGAATTTTGAATGGATTTCTCTCATCCGGCTGCCGGACTTCGTGAGAAAAGCCGATTTTGACTGGGCCATTCAGGAGGCAACAAGCAAGAGGAAGACAGATTTTTCCAAGGTGGAGTTTCTGACCTACGATGAGGGGCTCTGCGTTCAGTGCATGCACATCGGCCCATACGACAATGAGCCTGCAACAGTGGAGCTCATGCATCAGTTTATGTCTGAACAAGGGTATGCTCTTGACATTACAGATTTGAGATATCACCACGAAATCTATTTGAGTGACGCAAGAAAGACAGCGCCGGACAAGCTGAAAACTGTAATCCGTCACCCGATAAAGAAGGTGTAAGCTGAATGCGTGGTTTAAGAAAAAAGTTCTGGAAATTGAAAATAGGTATTGACCTTACAGCAAACTGCAATGATATAACGGTTTCAGAAAGGAGGTACATGATATGACAATTAAGGAATTTGCCCGTCTCTGTGGCTGCAATCCTCAAACACTTCGTTATTATGATCATGTTGATCTACTGAAACCGGTTAAGGTGGATCAATGGTCAGGATACCGTTTTTATGAGGAGGCGCAGGCTCTCGCCTTTGTAAAGATCAAAAATCTTCAAAAGGCTGGATTTACCATTGAAGAGATTAAAGAACTCCTTGATAAGGATAATCATGTGATCTACAAAGCCTTCGATGCTAAAATTGCGGAGGAGGAGAGAAGGTTGCAGGAAATCAAAGCTATCCAGAAGTCATATCAGACCGAAATGACAGATATGAAGAAAAAACTGGAAACCATTCGTGATATGGTTAAAGAATCCATGGAGGCATATGATCCTACTGAAGAGTTTGGTATAGACAGAGACGCCTATTCTCAGATGAAAGAAAGCGTAATTGGGTTCTTTGAAAGCATGATTAGCCGCAATGATGATAGTGATTATGAGTATTCGGAATACTCGGATAGCGACGAATCAGTGGAAGAACCGGAATATGTGGATCTGCTAAATAATCCGGACTATGAGATCGTTTATGAAAAGCATGGTTGGAGCTTTGTAAAAGAATTCTTTTCGGAGTTTTCCACCCTTGATGAAGGACAAGATTATGCGATGCTGTTCCTTCTTTCTCAAAATAAGAGCAATCATAATGCCTTTGTCAATACGGCCCTTGGTATGCTGCTGAGCTGCAATCCAAAAGACCCGGACAACAAACGGTCTCTGAGTTGTAATGCGTCGGATTCCAGCGATGGTCAGAATCATTTTTGGCTCTTAAAGAGAAAATAAGCCGTATAATCAACTTTACAACCCAGATACACTCTTCATTGAAGGAGGTGCAGCCGATTGGCCGCACCTCCTTTTTGACGTTCTGTTACCCTCTTGTAATTTTCTCCGAGTTGAGTATAATAACGATAACGGGATTTGAAATCCCGGATAGAAACAGAGGTGCTGGTATGAGGACAAAAGACCAAGGGACTCTCGACAAAATACTGAAGTTCGTAAATAAGTATTATCAAGAAAATCGTGTTGCTCCCACAATCAGCGAAGTTGCTGCTGGTGTCGGTGTGGCCAGATCGACAACTCATCGCTACATCCAGGAGCTTAGCGATAGAGATTTGCTTGATTACGGCAGAGGTATTCTTTCTGCGCCTGAGAGTGCCAAAATGAAGACAGCCTACATTGCCGCCCCGTTAGTTGGCTCGATTTATTGTGGCTCTCCGGAAGAGGAAGAGGAAAACGTCGAGGAGTATGTCAGCCTTCCTGTTTCTTTATTTGGCAAAGGAGACTTTTATATTCTCCGAGCCAAAGGCGATTCGATGGTCGATGCCGGTATCGCCGAAGGCGATCTGCTGGTGATAGAGCGTAATTGCCCTGCTTCCGAAGGGGATATAGTCGTTGCGCTCGATCAGGAACAGCAGAACACGCTAAAAAGGTACGTTGGCTTCGACAACGACGAAAAGTGCTTTATCCTTGCTTACGAGAATGAAGCACGGTATCCGGGAGAGGTCATAAAACTGAAGAGCTTCGAGGTTCAAGGTGTAGCTCGTCACGTAATAAAGGCTCTCTAAAACAAATTATTCAGCTCGGCAATGGTTTTCTGTTTTGGCATATCTGGTAGACAACGACGGCGAGTGGGGTGAACTGCGGTTTGATTTTGAAAACGGCGCAGCGGAGATCGTGAGGCTGGCAGATTGGGACACGACAACGTCCAACATCTTTGCAAAAACGGCGATACGGTTTGTGCAGGGCTTACCGGAAGCGAGACTGCTGAAATCTGTGGCCGTGCCGTTTTGGAAAGGCAGGGCATCATTATCCGCAGAGCATGACCTTTGCGCAGAACAGGCCGTCCTGATAGGTAACTGTACTTACTCCACCAGATTTTTCTGCGATATGGCGGACGGACTGGATACCAACACCTTCTCCTTTTCGCTTGGAGGACTGGAATACCCCGTCTTTTTCCCGGATAACTCCGTCATAGGTGTTTTCAACCTGAATCAGTGCCAGACTGCTGCCATGCAGATAGGCTGTCAGTTTGATCCTGCGTTGGGCAGGCGCGGTACGCAGGCTGGCTTCCAGCGCATTTTCCAGCAGATTCGAGAGAACCAGACACAGATTGATTTCGTCTACAGGAAGACATTCCGGCAGATCGAGCTGCACGGAAAATGGGATCTGCTCCCGCTTCGCAAGTGCGCAGTAATACCCGACCACGCCGTCTGCCGCCCGGTTTTCACAGAAATGCAGCTCCAGACTCGGAATTCTGGAAACTGCGCCGGAGAGATAGGCTTTGATCTTTTCAAGATTCCCTTCTTCTGCAAGGGCAGCGAGCTGACATAGCTGGTGGCGCAGATCGTGCCGCGCCTGCCGTGCTTCCTCAATGGCAGCTTTCAGGCTTTCGTAGCGCTGCTGCTGCATGGAAAGCAGCTGGTTCTCCTGCCGCAATCTCACATTCCGGTTGATGCTGATCGCCATCAGAAGGAAGATTGCGTTGAAGAAAAGCATCAAAAACAAAAGTGCGATGCTGATCACAAAATACCCCTGCAAAACACGCCCGGTATAGAGCGTGTCCGCATACTTGGGGATCATAAACAGATTCAGCGCAATGAACACCAGCGGCAGCACCCAGAACACATACCAGGTCTGCGCAAAATTTTCGTCCTCGACCATCCTCCGCACGCTGTGCGTCGCAGGATAATAGGCGATGGCGGCAAACAGCCAGCAGATCGCATGATAGCAAATCACGGCCCGCAGACAGAACCATGGCGCAGCCTGCGCCTGCGGCAAACCGGCCAGCATAGCGGCGTTGATCGCCCGGCAAAGGCTGTTGATACAGGCAAATACCGCACAGACAGATAATGCAACCGTTCCGGATTTCCAAAGCGAGATCCGGAGCGTTTTTATGTAGATCACGGCTGCAAGCAAGGTCAGCCCCGCAAACACCGGCGCAGTCGGCATACGGCGCACATAGCACACCACGCCTCCGGCGGCACAAAGCAGCGCAAGCAGCGGGGCAAGCCACAAAACAAGCTTTGACAGCGGCTGCTTTAAGCTGGATTTTACCGGGAAGTAGGCAAGCAGCATGCCGGGAATCACCACGCCGAGCTCCAGAATTGGACGCAGCAGCTCCATTATACCATACGCCCCCTTTGCAGCAAGAACTCCATAAATGCCTGCCGGGCACTTTTCAGAAGGTCCTGACTGACAAACACGCGGCTTCCGTCCGCCATGCGGAAGGCGGCGTCTTCCAGATCCTTCGCGTGTTCCAGATTCACGATCACGCCGCGCCCGCACACAAAAAAGCGTGTGTCATCCTTTAGTGGGGCGATGAACGTCTTGAAGGGTTGGCGCGTGGCAAGCGTCTTTTGAACCGTCGTATGGACGTAGATCAAGTGGGCGAAGTGTTCTGCGTAGACGATGTCCTGATAGCGCAGATGGATCTCGCTTCCCTCCACCTTTAGCTCCATATATTTATCCGGCTGCGGTACGCGGGCAAGCAGCTCGTCCGTCAGCGCGTCGATGTCCGCTTCGGTAAAGGGCTTGACCAGATAGTGCAGCGCCCGTACCTGAAAGCCCTCCAGCGCATGGTCGGTCGAGGTCGTGGTAAAAACCAGCAGGCAGTCCGTGTTGGTTTTCCGCAGCTTCTTTGCCGCCTCCATGCCCGTCATGCCATCCATATAAATATCCAGAAATGCGGCAGTAAAGGGCGCTTTCCTTGCCGCTTCCAGAAATGTCTCGCCGCTTTCGTATTCCAGAATATCCGCCTGTACGTTTCTCCGCTGAAGCTGCCACTCCAGCCGGTCTTTCAGCAGTGTGCGTTCCGCGGCAAGATCATCCACAATCGCAATTCTCATGCAGGGTTCTCTCCTTGTGCTTGAATTCCAAGGGAACCTCTGATTAAATTGCAAGAGCGGTCAGCGAGGGATTTTGTTCCAAATTGAGGTTTGGAAATTGCAGGAAT
>NZ_JBBMFF010000236.1:0-15597 GCF_040096185.1 Faecousia intestinalis
TGCGAGGAGGCCGTAGGCCGACGTGGCAATGACAAGTCGGGGGCTGTCACCATTTTAACGATACACTGTGCCAACCGTCCGTGCAGCGCCGGGCCTGGCTGTCCCCTCCCCTACAAGGCGCAGCCGGGGCGTCAATATCGGTACTGTTATATCGATTCTGATTATAACATCGGACAGGGCGGCTGTCAACCGGGAAACAACGCCGGGACTCAATAATATACTGTGCTCGGGTCGCAGAGACGGATGAACAGCTTGCCGTCCTCGATCCACATGCAGCCGTCGGCGGGGTAGTTCGGGGCAGCGGCAATGCTGTCTGCGTACTGCGCCAGCTCGTCGTCTGTGGCGTAGCGCGTTCCCATGCCGGTGGACATCACGATCATGCGCAGGCGGCCGTATTCGTTGATCTGGACGGAGGCTGTGCTGCGGCCGCCCATGATGAACGGCGTGCCGCTCCACAGGTCGCACAGTGTCGGGTCCTCCACATATTGGCCGACAAAGACGATCTCGAGATCGGGCGTGTAGCCCTCCATCGAGCGCGCGCGCGTGAGCATGGACGTATAATAGCTCGCCATGATCTCATTGGAATAGTAATTCGTGCGGTAGCAGCCGTTGCAGAACCATGCATACCCGGCCGACGCACCGGCAAGACACAGGCAGGTCAGCAGGCTGACCCACCGGCGCACGGCGTCGCGCCTCCAGCGCAGGCCGTCGCCCACGATGAGCGGCAGGTAGAACAGCGTGACGACGCCGTAGGTCATGAGCGTATGCGTCGCCGTTTCCGGGGCCATGATGAAAATGCCGTTTGCCGCAATGGGCAGGGCAGCCAGCAGGAGCACGACCGTGACGATCTTCTTCCAGTCGCGGTCCCGCCATGCCAGCGCAAGGCTGACGGCGGACAGCAGCAGGGAGGCCCACATGGCCCAGCGGATGAGCCGCGAATTCGTCAGGAAGGCATAGCCGGTCTTCGGCAGCAGGTAGAAGCAGCGCACGCAGCGCACGAGCATCTGCGGCAGCTCGGCTAAATTCAGCTTGCCCATGTTGTTGATGCCGCGATAGGCCGTGAGCGTCTCGTGATAGAGGCGCAGGCACAGATGCAGCAGCAGGAAATACACGACCATTGCCGCCGCGAGCACCCCGACAAAGCGCAGCGCGCGCAGGGCGACGGTCTTCCACGGAGTCTCGCTGTCGAGGCACTGCTGCAGCAGGCGCAGCACAAGCAGGGCGGCGGCAAGGGGGAAATAGGCCTGATAGACACCGATGGAGCAGGCGAGCGTCAGCGACGCGCCGACAAGCCAGCCCCAGCCGCTCCGGTCCGCCATCCAGACGGCCACGGCCGCCAGCAGGACGGCGAAGAGGTAATAGTGTACGGTGAAGGAAAACAGCATGGCCGAGGCCGCGGCGGGCCATGCCGCCGTGATGGCCGTGAGCACGGCGCACTGCCACGGCTTCTGCAAATGCAGCGCGCGCCAGAGGAACTGGCAGGCAAGGCCAAGAAAGACGAGACCGAGCAGGCCGTTGAACAGGGGCAGGTTGAAGTTGCCCATGGCGTGCCCGACGGTATCACCCAGAAGCGTCAGCATCCAGCGGCCGGAACGCAGGCCCGTTCCGTACCCCTCCGGTGTGCAGACGATGTTGTCATAATTATTGATGTTGCCGACCAGCACATAGAGATAGCAGGCAAGCGCCGTCAGCACAAAGGCAGCGGCGCTGAGCTGGGTGCGGCGGTCGCGCAGGGCAGCGGCAAGGCCGCGCTGCACGCGGGGCAGCGGATCTCTCATCCTAATATCCTCCAATCTCTTCCCTTCGGATATTGCCCGGCAAGGGGACCGGCAGGCCGGTCCCCCGCGCGGGGTCTTGCGCAGCGGAGGCACGCCGCGCGGTTAAGCAGCACCGCATCATTCCGTTATGCGGTGCTGCCCTTACTGTTCCGTAACGACAGCGAAGAACACGAGCGGCTCCTCGCCGCGGTTCTGGAGCATATGTGTGCCGCCCTTCGGGCAATAGTGGCACTGCCCGGCCTGCACGGTCTCGACGGTGTCGCCGACGGTGAACGTGGCCGTGCCGGAGACGATGTACATGATCTCGCTGTTCGTCTCGTGGGTGTGCCTGCCGATGGAGGCACCGGGCATGAGGCGGTCGAGCATGATGCAGTTCCGGCCGTCGGCATAGGCCTTCTTCAGCAGCTCCTTCTCGCCGCCCTTAAAATTGGGAACACAAACTTCTTCGATCTTCGAAAAATCGATCAGCATGATAAATGGAACTCCTTTGGTGGGTTGGTTTTGTGGGATACGCGCTATTGGGGAAATCAACGCCGCGAGGCGCGGTGCTGCTGAGCCGCACAGGTTGACATAAAGCAGAACCGGCCAATGTAGGGGAGCGGCATGCCGCTCCCGGCGGTACGCTGCCGACCCGAACAGGCTGGCGATAAAACGGTGCATACCATTTTAACGACAGCCTGTTTCTTGCGCAGGTGCAGCGCCGGGCCTGGCTGTCCCCGCCCCTGCAAAGTGCGCATGTTTCGAAAAACGCGGCGGGCGGGATGGGCCGCCCGCCGCGCTGCGGGTCTTACATCAGCGGCTCGAGGCCGAGGACCGGGTGGTTCTTCTCGGTCAGGAAGTCCATGAGGGCTTCGCAGTCCTCGCAGATCGTCTCGTCGGCGATCATATCGGTGAAGTTGTCGATACCGTACAGCTCCTTGGCGGTGCGGTTCAGGCGCTCGGCGACGTCGTCCTTCAGCTCCTTCGGCATCCAGACGATACGCTCGATGCCGCCCTCGGCGGCGATGAACTTCTTCGAGGAGATGAAGTGACGGCCGTGGCCCATATAGCCCGGCGTCTGCACGCCGCCGCCGGTGCAGGAGGCCAGCTCGCCGAACGTCATGCCGACGGGGGTCATGCCCTTATACTCACGGTTGACGACGATGAAGCCGTTCGAGACCGGCTCGATGCCGCAGATGCATTCGAAGCAGCCGCAGGAGGTCATCGGGTCCTCGAGGATGGAGTACAGCGTGACGTTCTCGACCGCGCCGTGCGTGGCTTCCTGGATCATCTTGTTGACGGACTCATAGCGGCCGGTGCGCTCGTCGAGGCAGCCCTCCTTGAAGATCGGCTGGCACGGGCCCTGCGGGTTCAGCTCATTGGTCGCCTTGGCGTCCAGCCACGAGACCGCGCCGCACAGGCCGAGACGCTCCGGGGTGACGACGCAGCAGTGCGCCGGGGCGAAGCTCTGGCAGAGGATGCAGGTGTAGAAGCGGTCGACGGACTCATCCGTCATGGACAGCAGGCGGTCGTCGCGCTCGTTGTAGCGCGGCATGGCGACCTCGTCGCGGAACTTCTCGGCAGCGGCCTCGTCCGTGATGAGCGTGACCTGGCACTTATCGACGACGGCGTCGAATTCGTCCATGATCATATGGTACAGGACCTCGCCGAAGTGCTTCAGGCGCAGACCCTTGGCGAAGGCGTCGTTCGAGACGCGCACGCGGACCTGATTGCGCTGGCCGGTGTGCATGACGCCCTCCATGTAGTTGAACCAGGCGTGGATCTTGCGCTCGATGACGGACTCGAAATCGGCCTGCATCTTCGCGCCCGCGACCTCGATGAACGTGCACAGAGCGTAGTTCTTCTCGCCGCCGTCCATATCGTCGCCGAGGATGGTGATCTTGTGGTCCTCGATCTCGGACGGATCGCGCATGAGCACGAGCTCGGCCGTGGCGTTCTTGCCGGACCAGTATTCGGTGTGCATGTCGGCCTTGCGGATGATCTCGCCCTCAAAGGCGGCCGCAAAGGCGACGGGGATGGGCAGCTCCTTCGTCTTGATCTTGATGTTGCGCAGCTCGAGGGAGTGCTTGACGGTCAGGCTGTGATCCAGCACGGATTCCAGCGCGCCGGGGACCTGATTCTCGCCGAGGTCGATGTCGACGACGACCGGGAAGCCCAGGGCGATGGCGCCTGCGCCCGCGGAGACAACGACATTGTCGATCGCGCCGAACGTATTGACGAACGCGGGGACGCGCTCCTTCGTGTACTTCAGCAGGCCGGGCAGGTCGCCGGGCTGGACGTTGCCGAAGATCAGGGCCGCGCGGATGGCGACGGTGACGGCGTGGATGACGGCGGTGACGTCATGGCCAAGCGGCACGACGCGCAGCTCGAGGCCCATCTTCACGCCGCCCTCGGCGCACTGGTCGATGACGCCGCCGATGAGGAACGTCAGGATGCCCTTCGACTGATAGTCCTTGACGACGGACACGACGTCAGCGGCATTGTCAGCCTTGCCGAGCACGACGGCCACGCCGGGGATGTCGCCCGTGACGAGCGGGACGCCCAGCGAGCGGATGACGGGATCGGGCACAAAGCCGATGCCGGTCTCGGCGGCATAGGGGTCCGCGCCGTCCAGATACTTCAGGCCCTCGAGGATCTCCGCGCCGACGGCAGTGGCAAGGCCGGCGTTCAGCGCCTGGCCGAGGTCCTCCTGATCGGTGATGAGACTCTTGAGCACGCCCACGCAGGCGGGCAGGTCGCCGAGCTTGGCCACCTTCACGCCCGTTGCGGCGTAGATGGTGGGGAAGAAGTAGGCCGTGTCGGGGAAGGCGATGGCCTTGTCTGCGCCGTGCTTGGCGATTGCGTCGTTGACGGCGCCCTCAGTCAGACCGGCGACGGCATGCGAGCCGCCATAGATGAGATCGGTTAATACACTCATTTCGGTTTCCTCCTGATGAAAAATATCAAATTTGCAGGTGCAAATCAGATGTTATGATTGGATGGGTTTCTGTATAATCAAAATCCATATGTTCTGGATTTGTCGTTTATGAATCAACTTTTACTACTACGTCTTCCTGCGCGCCCCATGGGTCCCGGATCGTCAGTTTGGACTCCGCGGCAACGGTATCCCGGAGAAAGGGGGAGTTGGAATCGCCGCTCAGGGCATAGGTAACCGCAGCGTCGCTCTGCACGGTGCAGCTGCTATCCGCGAAATGCAGAGAAACGGTTCCTGCTTCACTGCCCGAAAGAGCCAGTGCACGCCTTTCCGGCTCGCTCCGAGCGACCTTAAGCCGGTAATTCATCCCGCTGCCCGTGACCGTCAGCGAATCCGGTGTAACGCGAACCTCATCGATCCCGTCGCCGGAAAGCAGAATGCTCTCCTGTCGCCGGAGCACAGAAAACCGACTCTCGCCGCTTTCGTGCGTATAGTGCAGCGACTCGGTGTACGGAATTTCCAGCGTCATCGTCGTATCGTCAAAGCCATTCACAGATACGCTGGATGCCGCCATGTCTCCCTCCCATGCTCCGTTGCGGAACGTCAGGCTCTGCCCGGCGGCATTTTCCACGCGGCATGTGCTGTTGACAGCCAGCTCGATCTGCATCGCGGGCTGTTCCTGATGATTTTCACATGCCGTGGAAAAGATGATAAGTGAACATACCAGGAACGCTGCCAACAGGATCAGGACTATTCTTTTCATGGCCGCACCTCCACCTCTATATCATCCTGCGCGCCCCATGGGTTCCGGATCGTCAGGCGCACTGACAGCCGGCACAGGTTGACGATAAAACGGTATTGACCTCCGACTTGTCATTCCGAGGAGCGAAGCGACGTGGGAATCTCATGCAGGCAATAACGAATTCGCCGGGGGCCTTCCCATGCTCCGGCTTGTACCGCGAGATTGCACCCCAAGGGCACTTCTTCGCGCTGCGCGCTCAGGGCGCCACGGCCCCTGCGGGGCCTCGCAATGACAAACTTGGGGGGCTGCTTCATTTGAAGGAGGGCAATGACAACCTTGGGGGCATCCCCGATCTAGCGCGCAAATGACGGGACGCCGTCGCGGATGCGGATAGTGCAGGTCTCTCCTGCGGAAAAATCCATGGTATCCAGCGGCTCCTGCTGGTCCCGGTCCCGGAGCACGACGGTAAACGGGGCATCCTGCGCGGTGAAATATCCCTTTTTGCCGTCTCGCTCATAGCGGACGCGGCTCTCGCCGCTGCCCGTTACCTCCAGATAGGTTCTCGTGCCGGTCGAAATACCCACTTCATACTGCATATTTTCGCCTGTCGCCTCGACGGTGGAGCGGGTGTATTCCACGTTCTGAAGGCCGGGGCCCTCCACGGCGCGGAAATCGTCGCCGTCGAAGGAGAGGCAGATCGAGCGAGCTTCCGCCTGCTCCGGTTCAAACCGGACGGAAAACGACTCGCTGAAGCGGACCTGCACGGAAGTCGACCCCGGCACAAAGTCCACTGTGAAATGGCCGTCCAGCACCGGCATCGTACCGCTCCATACTTTGTTTGCAAAATGAAGCTCCTGTCCCTCCGCATTGACTATGGTGAGGCTGTCCTCGCTCACAAAGCTGAACCGTGTCTCTTTTGGTTTGGATTCGCTTCGGCAGGCCGTGCACAGGAGAAGGCAGAAAAGCAGGAGGCAAGCCCGGATCATGTGTTTTCTTTTCATTCGGTTTCCTCCACATTATATCACTCACCCGTTATCTGACAAGGTGCCGCGCTCCAGCGAAATGCTCGCCTCTGCACCGGCAGGATAGGTCTGCTCGGCAATGGCATCGCCGTTCCCGTTTTTCAGAGTACAGGTATACTCGGCATCGCAGCGGAGAAGGTTCTCTCCCTTCTGCGTCAGCGTAAGATCTCCGGCAGTTGATACGATCAGCCGGTTTCCGTTGTCGCCCGGCATGCGGACCGTCAGGGTGTATGCCTCCCCGGCAGCCTCGACGGAAGTCGTCTTGTCGCTCAGGACGATCTTCCGGACGCTGCCTTCGATTTGGCGGAATTGCCTCTCGTCCTCCCATGAGGCCGAAAACAGGCTGCTGTCTGTGACTTCAACGGTAAGCGTCTCCGTCCGCGGCACGCAAAGCGACGCAGAGTATGCAGCCTCTCCGCCGTTCAGGTGGGTCTTTTCCACCGGCATCGTGCCGTCATATTGCAGCAGATCGAAATAGCGGAGCGTCTGGCCCGCCGCGTTCGTCAGCGCATACTGTCCGTCCAGCGACAGCTCCACCCACATGGTTCCGCTGATCTCGGGGGCTGCGGTTTTGCAGGAACAGAGAAGGGCAGCATATAGAAATAGCAGTATAGCAACCAACATGCTTGTGCACAGTAGCCTAAGTTTTGGTCTTGCCATAATTATTCCTCCCACACACGCTTCAATATAGCGTTTGTGGCAGAAACCGTAATGGCTTCGCCCCCGTTACAGGTCTGCTCTGTAAGAACATCACCGAGTAGTTTTTTAATCGCACATTTATATGGCGCATCGCAGTCTATCGTAAGTAAATCGTCCTGTCCCGACTGTGCTATCTCAAACGATTCCTCAACCGATCCGTCTATAATCACAATTCTTTTATCCGGATTATCTTTAAAATATCGTACTTCATAATCCGATGTTTTTCCTGTCATTTGGATATTATATCTGCTTATTGTGATATTTTCAATACCTGTCCCTGTGATCATACTGAAGTCGCTACTATTCCATATAGTATGTAACAAATTACCATTCTCTGAAATGCTTACATTGTAGTAATCCGATACAGGGACACACAGGTATACAATATCCGGGTCATATCCGTTAACCATCACATGAGTTTTAAGTACATCCATATCACCATCATACGAATACTCATTGTACCTCAGCGCTTCACCATTAGCATTTGTTATTTCATATTTCCCTCTGGAATCGAGACCAAGCCACACCGTTTCTGCATCGTTATATTCACTAGCAGCCGACAGATTATAATCACCATCCACATCTAATGCCATAAATGAATAGAAATCAACATAATAGCAAATAACCGCAGCAGAAACAGTTTTCCCATTATGAGGGATGTTGATGGATTTTAAATCTGCTGAAATCGTTAAGGTCTTCTCAGCTGTTGCATTTGGATCATAGAACCGAATGTCATAACCCCCGCTTGTATTTCCACGAGGCATCCCGTATACAACAATTGCGTGACCTGGCAATGGTTTTGTATCCCCATAGCTGAATGAAACAACTGCAATGCCATATTTGCGTAAATCATTAATAAAAGGTGCCAATGTATTTCCATTATTGAGCCATATTTCTTTAAAGCTCATTCTGCTCCATATATTGCGAACCAACTGATGATAATTAATCGTACTCTCTGTCTTACTGACTGTAACAGTGGTATCCTGAAAATCTCGAACCATAATATGTTGCGTATTCGTAATTGATGGTTTTTTTATGGAGTACATTGTCTTGCAGTTCTTTTCGAAGTTCTCGTTAAAGGCATTTATTCCTTTTTTATCAAGTACAGCAGACAGCGACATACCATAGCAAACGCCACCCCATTGTCCACCGATTTGACTGTCTATATTTGCTATTTCATTATCGCCAGCCATTCTCAGCAATCTGCTGTAATGCTCTGAAGAAATAAGAAATCGCTTATTTTCTGGCGACAGAAAACTAGATGCTGTATTCGTAAAACTAAAATTATCCTTCCCAAACCGAATTCCGTCGACATTACAGCCGTAACGTGTGATCCAGAGGGCAAGCTCCTTGCGATAGACCCCGGCTTTGGGATAGAGCAGCTTTGACGAGCCGCTTGCAAAAATAATCGCGTTGCTGACCGCCCAGTACATTGGCGTTCTGGCATAGTCATAAATAGACGAATAGTCTCCGCAGCCGGAAATGGAGCCATAATAATAGGGTGTGCCGCCGACATAGTTTCTCAGGTAGCGCCACAGGAACGTCATGGCCTGCTCCCGTGTGACCTGCTCATCCGGTGAAAACGTCGTTGTGGTCGTGCCGGTGACAATGTTGTATTTCACTCCCCACTTTACCGCATTGTAGGCATAGTGACTTGACGAGATGTCGGTGAAGGACACCGCGGCAAAGCTGGATGGGGAACCGGCATAGCGGTAAAGCGTTGTGATGAACATGGCGCGCGTCACCATTTCGTTTGGGGAGAAGGAGCTTGTGGACACGCCGTTCATGATCCCATTGTCTGTAACATAGTTGATCGCATCAAAGTAATCCGGAAGGGCAGAGCGCGTTACATCGGTGTACTGCTTGGCAGAAGCGCAGGGGATCGCTGTGAGAAACAGCGCAAGCAGCAGGCAAACAGCTATCGTTCGTTTTGTCCAAGTTTTCATGTTTCTTCCTCCTGTTTTATTTTTCATTTATCTGATCCGCAGGCGTTTCCGCATCGCGGGGCAAATTGCAACGCAAGAGAAGGGCATCGAAAAGGGCCGGATATCCGGCTGAACCTGCGCAGGCTTTTGGGGAGGGACGCAAGAGCAAGCTTGAGAGCGCTTCCCTCCCGCATCATTATGGTTCAGCTGCAGGCCCTTGGCTCTCCCTCTGGGAGAGCTGTCACCAAAGGTGACTGAGAGGGCCTTGCAGGCGCGTTCGAACGGTAACAGCAAGCAAAGGGAGAGCCAAGTTTCCCTCTCAGGCGGCTGCGCCGCCAGCTCTCCCAAAGGGAGAGCCAAGTATCGCTCGCAACGCACTGCTGCAGTAGTTCATACTGCTGTGGCTGTCAATTACCTTATGAATACTCCGTGTCCGCCGGAGGCTTTCCCGTGTTCCGGCCAGTACTGCGAGATTGCCGCGCCTTGCTCCGCAAGGCTCGCAATGACAAGTCAGGAAACCTGCCGCGTCTGGGGAGGGGCGCAGGAGGAAGGCAGGGCGTCTGCATTCCCCGGCTGGAAGCCATCGGGGCATGGGGAAAATGCGGGCTTTTTTCTGCATTTTCCTGCATTTTCTCCATGCTCCGAGAATGCGGCTGCACCCAGCCCCGAAAAATCGGGGCTGGGTGACAGGGTTTGCGGATCAGATCTCCAGATAGCTGTCGGAATACAGCTCGTTGTTCTTGAAGATATCGCAGGACTTGATGGTCTCCATCAGGCGCAGGTCGTTCGGGTTGACGATGGCAGAGGTCAGGCCCTGCATCATCGCCATGGCGACGAGGGCGGAGTCCATGATCGGGCGGAGGGTCTTCGGCGCGCCGTTGGAGTTGTTGGACAGGCCGCCGGTGGACTTCAGGCCTTCATCGGCGAAGAGCTTGATGGCGTTCAGGACGTCCATCTGCTTATCCTGCATGCCCTTGACGACAAGGAACAGCGGGTCGAACCACAGATCCTCGGCCTCCATGCCGAGCGCCATGCCGCGATCGAGCATGGTGTGGCAGTGGTGCATACGCTCGTCGTTGTCCTTCGCGATGCCGTCGGCGGAGCACAGGGCGATGACGATGGCGTCGTTGGCGGCTGCCAGGTCGATGTTGGAGATACGGGAGCCTGCATCGGCGGAGTTGACGATGGGCTTGCCGTTCGTGCGGTTATAGACGCGGATACCGGCTTCGATGGCCTTCTTGTTGGCGGTATCGAGGGCCAGCGGGACGTTGTTGAAGTTCTCCTGCAGGAGCTTGACCGCCCAGGTCATGAGCTCGGGGCCGTTGGACTCGGCAGGGCCGATGTTGACGTCCAGATAGGTGGCGCCTGCCTTGATCTGCTGCGCAGCACGCTCGAGGATGGGATCCGGGTTGAACGTGGCCATGGCCTCGCGGATGACCGGGCTGATGCAGTGGATGCGCTCGCCGATGGTGACGAACTTCTTGGACTCGACATTGCGCTGCTTGTAGGTCACGCCGAGATCCTTGTGCGGGATCTCCGGAATGACGAGCTTGGAATAGTCGATGGGAGCGTCGGCGTCGACGACTTCCTTCTTCTCTTCCTTCGGCTTCTTCGTGGCAGCGACGGCCTCGGCAGCCTTGATGTGCTCGCCGTCCTTGAGGAACTTGACGATCTCAACGGCCTCGCGGGTGCCGACGACGACGTTCCAGTCGGGCAGCTTGTCCTGAATCTCGCCCTTCATGACGGCGACCTTGCCGGGGATGACGAGCGTGCGGTTGTTGATCTTCTTATCCAGCTCGAACTCATCGAAGAACTTCTTGATGGAGCTGGAGGAGAACTTGCCGGCGGCCCATGCCGTCAGGACGGACATGCCGGAGGCGTCGGTGATGAGCAGGTTGACCGGCACATTGGAGCGCTCGATCTCGCCGGAGACGAGGAAGTAGGTCAGGGCGAAGTCGACGGTCAGCATGCAGGGATCGTCGGGCGTTGCGCCGTTCATCGGGTAGATGCCGGGCGCGACCTTCATCGGCTTCTGCGGGTCGGTGAAGACGTTCTGGCGCAGGCCGTACAGCGGCAGGGCCTCTGCATAGCCGAGGCGCTCCATGACGATGATGGAGCCGTACTTCAGGGTGAAGACGGCGGCCAGGGCGGTCTCGAGGTGCTCGTCGCCCGCGGCCAGCTTGGCCAGATCGACGATGGAGGGATAGCCGAACGTGCGGTCGCCGTCCTTCAGCGCGGTGCGGCGGACGAGCACGGTGTTGGCGAACGTCTCCTTGACGGTCTTGCCGGTGACGTCGATGATGAGATTCTTGTTGCCCGCGGCCTCGAGCTTGGCGATGAGGTCATGCAGCTCGGACAGGCTGTCGGCATGGACGCCGAGGGTCACGCCCGCCTCGGTGGCGATGGCGCTCATCTCCTCGAAGTTTTCCGGCGTGGCGCCGTTGAGGATGGGCTTGCCGTCCTTGCAGATGGCAAGGGCCTTCTTGGCGCACTCGGGGCAGGTGCAGTTGAGGATCAGGGTACGGCCCGTCGCGGCGGCCTTCTTGACGAGGTCTTCCCACTTGTCGGCGGAATCCTTCTCGCAGCGGACCATGACGAACTCGATGTACTCGCGCTCGCCGATGCGCTCATAGTCGACCTTCTGGATGTCGGCCAGCTTCTGATCGGCAGCGGCCTCGTCCATGCAGGTGCAGACGGGAACGGCGAAGCGGTTGCGGTTGACAAGGGTCTTCTCGTGGCGGAACAGGACGGTCTCGCCGCCGAGCTTGATGTCATTGCCGACCGTGATGGTCTTCATGGGAGGCGCAGTGGCCTCGGAGAGCTTTGCCTTGGCTTCTTCGGAGAAGTACGGGCATTTATCCAGAGCGACGGCACCCTGTGCGACCTTCATGCAGAAGGCCATGCAGGTGGGGCTGCCGCATTCCTTACAGTTTTTCTTGGGAGAGAGCTTAAAGATATCCAAGCCTTTCAGTGCCATTGTATGTTCCTCCTTCCGCTCAGACCAGCGCTTCGATCATCTCGCTGATGGCCTTGATGGCCGCGGGATGACGCATGATGACGGCATCGGAGCCGCCGGCGAGGCAGGCGGCAGCCGTGGTGATCTCCATCTCAATGCCGCGCTCCTCGGCGCTGCCCCATTCGGGCATATCGGCCTCGCTGACCATGGATTCCTTGACGGACCAGGTCTCGGGGGAGACGGGCGTGAGAATGGGCATCTGGAGCTGCGTATCGCTCTGGGCGAGGGCAGCCGCACGGATGCGGTCGAGGGTAGAGGCAACGTACTCATAGCCGTAGCCCGCTGCGGCGGAACCGGCGTTCATGACGATGGACGTCGGGGCGACGCCGAGCTGCGTCATCAGGACGTTGAGCTGCTTGGCAAGGTTGATATCGACGGCGGACTCTGCGCCGACCTTCTGGCCATAGGCCATGACGGCGGAGGCGCCGACGGACTTGTAGTTTTCCTCACGGGCAGAGAAGACGAGGATGTTCTTGCCCTGCAGGGCCTCGGAGACCTTCGTGAAGAGCTCCGCATCCTTCTCGATGTTCTTGCAGCCCATGATGACGAGGGGCAGATCCGTTGCGTCGGCAACGGACTTGGCGATCTCGACGCACTCCTCGACGGAGCGGTTATCGCCGTTGGGGTCAGCGCCTTCGAAGTGGAGGCAGATGAACGATGCGCCGTGCATCGTCTCCACGCGCTTTGCCATGTCGGCCACGGTCTGGCAGCCGGCATAGAATTCCTGCAGACCGGCCTGCGGATAAGCCGCCATGCCGTGGTCGGTGATCTCTACGCCGATCTTCGGCGCATTGGTGATGGGCGCGTCGAATGCGTAGAAGGGCAGAACGTTAATGCCGCCGAGCGTGACTGCCTTGTCACCAGTGCCGATGGTAACAGAGCTGATCGACGAATTGAACGCCTGCGTTTTGGGTTCAAAAGACATTGTGTTTTCCTCCTGAAATGGTTGATCGGGAAGCCGGACCGGACGGCCGGGCCTCCGTTGGTTCTCCGATAAGAAAGAAAAATGGATTTTACGGCAGCGCCGCACAATTCAGCGAGAGCATACAATTGTGCGGGGCTGCCTCACAGGCTCAGGTCCTGCATGATCCCGTGCAGCGCCCGCTTGACCGGGCTGGCATCGGGAATCTTCGAGCTGGGCTTGCCGTCGCAGTCCGCTTCGTAGACGGCATCGTCCTGTGGGAGGACGCCGGCGAGCTCCAGATGATGGGCCTCGATCTCCTCGCGCACGCCGTCGGAGAGAACGCCGCCGGGGGCGCGGTTGATGATGAGCTTCATGAGGCCGGGCTTCAGGTCCAGCTCGCGGACCATCTCGGCAATGCGGGCAACGGCCTGCACGCCGCGGCGCGAGCAGTCGGAGACGAGCAGCAGCGCATCAACATGCGGGAGCGTCCCGCGGGCGATGTGCTCCATACCGGCCTCGTTGTCGATGACGACATAGCGGTAAGCGCCGATATACTTGTCGAGCAGGGTCTTGAGCACGCCGTTGACGTAGCAATAGCAGCCCTTGCCCTGCGTGCGGCCCATGACGAGCATGTCGAAATCGTCCTCCTCCGCCAGCGCGGATTCGAAGCGGTATTCGGCATAGTCCGCCTTTGTCATGCTCTTGGGGATCGTATCGCCGCGGAGCTCCGCCTGCGCGATCTCCTCGCGGATCTGGCCGAGGGAGACACCGGCTTCGACGCCGAGGACCTCGTTCAGATTGGAATTGGCATCCGCGTCGACGACGAGCAGCGGACCCTTGCCGCCCTTAATGAGGGCGTCGATCATCATGCCGCAGACCGTCGTTTTTCCGACGCCGCCCTTTCCGGCGACAGCAATGGTATAGGCCATGGGGAAACCTCCTTTGTGCAGTGGGGGAACTGCCGGACGGCGGAGCCGCCCGGCAGCGCGAAAAGGTGAGCAAATTTTGGGGCAGCTCCGGAAATCCGGCAGCCCAAACCGGCAGCAGCGCACAATTCAGCAAGAGCATTCGGCAAAGGATTTTTCGCCGAGCCGAGATTTGGAAAGCGCAGATGTACTTTGTGTACCTCAAGCTTTCCGAACCGATGGATCGGCGGAAAATGCCCGGCGAAGGCCGAAGCTGCAATTGTGCGGTGTTGCCAAAAAAATCAGATGAGGTCGACGATGCCGGACTCCTTGACGATGCGGGCGACGTCGTCATACTTGTTCAGGGCATACAGATGGATGCCGTTGATGCCGCAGACGCGATACTCGTCGATGAGCTTGATGGTATACTCGATGCCGGCTTCCTTGAAGGACGCCTTCTTGGCAGCGATGGACTCCTCGGACTCGTTCGGAGCGAACGGATTCGGGAAGATCCAGTGCTTGGAGATGATCTCGCACAGGTCGCGGGACATCACGCAGCCGTTGCGGGAGAGCGCCATGTTGATGGTGGCGGCGGCGTCGAGGACAGGCATGATACCCACATCGACCGGCAGCCAGATGCCGGCGGCGCGGATGGCGTCCATCCAGTAACGGAACTGGTCCATATCCCAGCACAGCTGGGTCATGATGTAGTCTGCGCCCTCATCCTGCTTCTGCTTCAGGAAGGAGATGTCGGCTTCCAGAGAACGGCAGGCAATGTGGCCCTCGGGGGAGCCTGCGACGGCGATGGTGAACTTGTCGCCGAATTCCTTGCGGACGAACTTCACCAGCTCGGTGGCATAGTGCAGGTCGCCGTTCGTGCCGGTCCAGCCAAAGGGGATGTCGCCGCGAAGCGCGAGCATGTGGTCGATACCGTTGTCCAGATAGGTCTGGAGCTGGTCCTTGATGCCCTCCTTGGTGTTGGCCACGCAGGTGAAGTGCGTCACGGGGGTGCACTTGCCGTCGGCCTTGATCTTCTTCAGGACCTCAAGGTTCTTGCCGACGTTCGTGCCGCCAGCGCCGTAGGTGCAGGAGATGTAATCCGGATTGAGCGTATAGAGCTTCTCAAGCACGCCGCCCTCGCCGCACAGCTTCTCCATGCCAACGTCCGTCTTCGGGGGGAAGACTTCAAAGGAAAATGCGTTGCGCTGTTCCATGATCTCTGCTACATTCATGGTGTTTGCCTCCTATTATTGTGGTATCTGTGTGCAAATGAAGCCCGCGCCTGCGCGCAGTACACTCATTCTGATACAAATTTATCGTATCACAAAAGGGTCCGGTTTTCAAGCGCTTTTCCATAGATTTTACGGAGAGAGACCGCTTTTTTCCGACAGGGTGGATTTTTCCCGGGGAATATGGTACAATGAAAAAAATCCGGCAGACCGCGGGGTGCTGTAGGGGAGGGGACAGCCGGGCCCGGCGGTAAACCGCCGACTCGTACAGGGCATCGTTAAAATGGCATGCACCGAAGTTTGGGGTGTAGCGGCGCTCAGTGAGCGCCCTGTACAGGGCAATTCAACCGCGTGAGGGCGCTGGTGCACCTCGCGCTTCCCTGATGTGTCATTCCGAGGAGCGAAGCGACGTGGGAATCTCGCAGTACCCGTTTGGATCACAGGGTACTCCCGGCGAAAACGT
>NZ_JBBMFF010000237.1:0-28461 GCF_040096185.1 Faecousia intestinalis
ATGCGCGAAAAGAGCGCCTTGAGATCATATTTGAAAACAATTTCGGCTGTGTGCGCAGGCGTAATTTTGACGGATCTTTTTTGAATTTTCCAACGATGTCCAAATCGGTCAAGCTGTATCCTTATCAGAAGAATGCCGTGACAAGAATTATTTTTACGCCAAATACCTTGCTGGCGCATGATGTCGGAGCGGGGAAAACCTATGTCATGATCGCCGCCGGTCAGGAAATGAAACGAATGGGTCTTTCTGCAAAGAATATGTACGTTGTACCGAATAATATCGTCGGGCAGTGGAAGAACATCTTTTCGGTAATGTACCCGAATGCAAAGCTCCTTTGCGTAGCGCCGAAAAATTTTACACCGAACAAGCGTGAGAAAGTGCTTGAGCGTATCCGGGATGAAGAATTTGACGGCATTATCATTGCGTATAGCTGCTTCGAGCAGATTCCCCTGTCCAAAGATTATTACATGGAAGAGCTGAAAGAGAAAAAGAAACTTGTGACGGAGCTTGCAGAGCAGGAAGGCAAAGCAACTTCAAAACTGAAAAAGAAAAAAGAAGCGCTCGAAAAAGCACTGTCCGAGATGGCGGCGGCTATGGATGATATGTATGACACCGTTTATTTTGACGAGCTTGGAATCACGCGCCTTTTCGTTGACGAGGCGCATAATTTCAAGAATGTCCCCTTTGAAACCAAGGCCAACAAGGTTCTCGGCATCAGCGGAAGCGGCTCAAAGAGATGTCAGGATATGATGGACAAGGTCCATATGGTGCAAAAGAAGAACGATGGCAAGGGCGTTGTGCTTGCTACCGGCACGCCGATCACCAACTCGATTACCGACGCATATATCATGCAGCAGTATTTACAGAGCGGGGAGCTTGCCATGCTGGATTTGCAGAGCTTTGACGCGTGGATCGGAATGTTTGCGGAACGCAGCACCGAGTTTGAAATTGATGTTGACACCAGCAGTTACCGGTTGGCGACACGCTTTGCAAAATTTCACAACCTACCGGAGCTGACCTCACTACTTTCCTCCATTGCGGATTTTCATCAGGTGGACGCATCTGCCGGTATTCCGGTGCATGACGGATATAACGACGCACTTATTGCAAAAACGCCCGCTTTTGCGGCATATCTCGATGATATTTCACAAAGAGCCGACGATGTACGAGGTGGCATGGTCAGTCGAAGGGTCGACAATATGCTGAAAATCACAACGGACGGCAGAAAGGCGGCGCTCGACCTGCGGCTGGTTGATCCAAATGCGGAATTTACCTATCAGTCCAAGGTGGCGCGATGTGCGGAAAATGCGGCAGATATTTATTTTAAGAATGTACAAAGCAAAGCGACGCAGTTGATTTTTTGCGATACTTCCACACCCAAGGCCGGGTTTAACATTTATGACGAATTGAAGACCGCACTCATGAACCTCGGCATCCCGGAGGTACAGATCGCCTATATTCATGATGCCGAAACCGAACTGAAAAGAGCGCAGTTGTTCATGAAGGTGCGGAGCGGCGACATCCGGATTTTGATCGGCTCGACCTTCAAGCTCGGTTTGGGGGTAAATATTCAGGACAGGCTGATCGCGCTTCATCACATTGATGTTCCGTGGCGGCCTGCGGATATGACGCAGCGGGAAGGCCGTATTCTTCGTCAGGGAAACACCAACGTGCAGGTGTATATTTACAGATACATCACCGAAGGGAGCTTCGACGCATATTCTTGGCAGCTTCTTGAAACAAAGCAGCGGTTTATCTCCGACCTGCTTTCCGGCTCACTGACAGCTCGCAGCGGTGCAGACATTGAGGACACGGTGCTGGATTATGCAGAGGTCAAGGCACTGGCGGTCGGAAATCCGCTGGTAAAGCAGCGGGTCGAAGCGGCCAACGAGCTGACGAGGTATCTTACGCTGCAACGCAAGCTCGTAGATTCCCGGATACGGATGGAAAAAGAGCTTCTGGAGCTTCCGGGAAGGCTGGCGCATCAACGAACGCTGATTATCCAATGCGAGGAAGATCTTTCTTATTATCAGGCTTGGAAAGCGGCGAACCCTTTAGCTGCGGATAACCGTCTGAAGAAGGAGGAAGCAGAAAAGCGCAAAGCCCTTCGTGAAGATATTACCTCAGCAATCAAAAGTCATGTGCTTGAGGCAAGAGAGAAAACACTAATGACTTACAGAGGCTTTGCTATTGTGCTTCCTGCCAATATGACACAGGAAAAGCCGTATGTTTGGCTCTCCCGCCGGGGCAAATATTATGTCGAGCTGGGCGACACCGAGATTGGCAATCTTATGCGCATCGATCATGCTCTTGATATGCTGGACGGCCATCTCGAAACGCTGAAAACCGGCTTGTCAAAGCTGACCGAAAAAGAAGCCGAGCTGAAGGCGGAGCTTGCAAAGGAGGAAAGCTACAGCGAGCAAATAGAAAAATACAGTGCCGAGGTTGAAAAGCTCGATAAAAAGCTTGGGGTAAACAAAAAATGAGTGACGTGAAATTAACCAATATTCCTTGTCTGAATGTCGGCAGGGTGATAGAAAAATTGGCTCAGGCGTACAGTGCAGTAATAAAAAACCGGCTTCCCATCAAAACAATGCCCTCCGTTATGCTCTGGGGGCCGCCCGGTGTCGGTAAGTCACAGGCGATACGGCAGATTGCAAGGGATATTGAGGCAAGCACGGGAAAAACCGTGAAGGTAACGGATGTTCGTTTGCTCTTGTTCAATCCCATTGACTTACGCGGAATCCCAACCTCCAATGCGGATAAGACGCTTGCTGTTTGGCTGAAGCCGCAAATCTTTCAAATGGACCCGGACGAGGATATTGTCAATATCCTCTTTCTGGATGAGATATCTGCCGCACCGCAATCGGTTCAGGCAGCGGCGTATCAGATAACCCTTGACCGCGTTGTCGGAGAGCACAGGCTGCCCGATAACTGCATTGTTATTGCAGCGGGCAACCGTACCACAGATAAGTCTGTGGCATACAGGATGCCGAAGGCACTTGCAAACAGACTCCTGCATATCGAAATTGAAGGGAGCTTTCATTCGTGGAAGCAATGGGCGATTGCATACGGGATAAATGCCAAGGTCATCGGTTTTCTCTCCTTCCGGCAGAATTATCTGATGGGCTTTGATCCCGGAAGCGATGATCTTGCGTTCCCGACACCGCGTGCGTGGGAAATGGTGAGCAACCTATTGAACGCGGTCAATGACGATATCGATGCGATGTATGCGCTGATCGCCGGTATTGTGGGAGCCGGCGTTGCTGTTGAATTCAGAACATGGGCGAAGGTATATAAGGACTTGCCGTCAATTGAAGATATTTTTGACGGAAAAATGCCATCCATGCCCGCGAATACGGATGCAATGTACGCCCTGACGGCATCCATGACAGCTTATGCGCGAAGCCACAAGGACGACATGGGAAGAATTGCAAATTCGATCCGATATGCAGATAAAATGCCACCGGATTTTGGGGCGGTGTTGATGAAGGACTACATGTACATTGAGGAGGGATACAAAGAACGGCTGATGCTGATACCGGAGTTTACAAAATGGCTCCAAAGGAAAGGGAGTTTCATGAATGGTTCCGTTAGATGAAAAGGAAAAAGGATATAGGAAGCGCCTTTTACTGTCGCGGCTGCGCATCCTGTGCAACAACGGCTTTTATGGCCTGCTTCTGATGCACATGATCTATTCAATCGACGAGAAATGTGAAACGGCCGCGACGGACGGCCATCGAATTATCTTTGGACCCAAATTTCTGGACGAGCTCAGCGACGCGGAGCTGGACTTTGTGATGATGCATGAGATTCTCCATGTTGTTTTACAGCACTGCTTGAGGCAAGGAGACAGAGATAGCGAGCAGTTTAACATAGCCTGTGACATCGTAGTCAACTCAAATATACTCCTGTCTGAAAACATGAATTTGAAAGCCATAACCTTGAAGAAATACGGCGAGTCCATGCATCTTGCTCCGGATGGCAAAGAGGGATATGAATACACGGCAGAGCAGGTATATGAAATGCTGCCGCCATCGCCTGCAAACGGGAAGCCAAAGCCCGCATTGACTGGCACTTTGGGCGAAGATGGCAGTGATGATGAAAAGGACGGTGATGCAAAAGGCAGCGCGTTAGGACGCGCAAAACAAACGCAAGGCAAAAGCAAAAGCACCAAGGCAATATGGGACGATCATACCCGCTGGGGAATGGAAGAAGAGGATGATACGCTGCGTGACGTTTGGAGAAAGCGGATTGAAGATGCTTGTGAGGCTATTTCAACAAGAGATCCATCTAACCAAAGAGGACTCCTGCCATTGTTTGCCGAGCGACTTCTTAAGGAATTGAAAAAGCCGCAGACGGATTGGCGGACGGTGCTGAATGATTTTGTTCAGCAGGAAATCGTCGATTACTCCTTTATGCCACCGGACAGAAGGCTTGACGAAAGTCCGTTCTTTCTTCCGGATTTCAATGATAAGGATGATTTGGTCGAAGATATTCTCTTTATGATAGATACTTCTGCTTCAATGTCAGACGGTATGATAACGGCGGCGTATTCCGAGGTAAAGGGCGCGATCGATCAGTTTGACGGCAAGCTCAAGGGCTGGCTCGGCTTTTTTGACGCGGCGATCATTGCACCGAAGCCCTTTACAAATGAGGCGGAATTAAAAATCATCAAGCCCGCCGGTGGTGGCGGAACGGATTTTCAGATTATATTTGAATATGTCCGGAAACATATGCAGGACAAATTACCTGCCTGTATTATCATTCTAACGGATGGCTTTGCGCCGTATCCAAAGGAAAAGCTTGCAGCGGGTATTCCCGTTCTGTGGTTGTTAAATAATGACGTGGTTACCCCGCCTTGGGGGAAGATCGCAAGGATAAAGGAATAATGTGCCTTATTGAGTGCGCAGGGAGCGTTATGATCATATTGTTAAGGCAAAAATAGAGCGGATGATTTATCGTGTGCGGTTGATTATGCACCAAATTCGGCACATTGCTTTTGGTATCATCTCGTTGCAAAGGAAAGAATCCGGAGGTGCGCAGGATGCAATTCTATAAATTTGAAGGCATTACAGATGCCGAAAAGTGGTCAGAGGAAAATGACAGCCGCAGAATAATGCGCGAGAAGGTACGAAAAATCTCGATGAAAACGAATGACTTCAATCAGCTTCAGCAGCACAGGGCATATCTGTTTGTAAACAATGCTTCGGAGAGTACGGTAACTGTCGGCGCTATCGTGAAGAACTGTTCCAATATAATTGATTTGATCTCCGAATATCTCCGAACAATTGAAATAGAGCTAAAAGAAACCTGTCTTGATGAAATAACCTTTAGCTCTCTCCGTAATATGATTAGCTGCGCCAGCAGAAACGATTATATTCGCGATGACGATGAAGTCCTTGAACAGTTTGATCTGGACAAGCTTGACGGCAGATATAGCAGAGGAATTACATACGGAGAGAGAATTCTTGATGCTTGCGATAAAGAATCTATATACGAAGATGCCGGGCGATTTCTTGCAAAGGACACTTTTATCCCTGAACTGAATCGCATTTATGCAGGAGGTGCGAAACAGAATGCCATCGGTCATCCCGTCCATTATATGATTCAGACAGATGACCGCGAGACACGAAAAGGGATGTGCCGGATCCTTCTGCAAGCGTTATATGCCAATAACAGGCTGCATAGTAAACGCTATTGTTTTCTGGATTTCAGCCCCGGCGAAAGCTTTTCGTGCATGATTTATGATTGCTTATATAAAAGCGCCGTTGGTGGAGCGGTTGTTGTCAGGTACTTGGCGAACGATGACACGGAGGACGACTATGCGGACTGTGGCAGAGACACGATCGAAATCCTTTGCGAGGTTATGAAAAAATATCGCCATCAGGTTCTTACGGTGTTTTGCCTTCCGCGTGAATGTACCGCATCGAAAGATATTTTTTATGAGAATCTCGGCAATACAAGCATTGTTGAACTCAAGGAGCAGTTTGTTTCCGGAGAATGTGCAAAAGCGTTTCTGAAAGGCCTGGCAAAAGATCGCAAAATCCGAACAGATAAAAAGCTGTTTGAAAGGCTTGAGGATGAAAAAGGCTATCTGGCACCCGATCTTCACAACATATTTGACGATTGGTATAACAATAAACTCAAGACCGTTGTATATCCGCAGTATAGAGATGTTGCTACAGCCAAACGCGAGGTAATAAAAGCAGCGCCCAAAGGCTCGGCTTATGACGAATTAAGCCGCATGATCGGTCTTGACGAAGCAAAGAAAATGATCAATCAGGCACTGAACTATCATAAAGCCCAGAAGCTCTTTGCGGAGAAGGGAATGAAAAACGATCACCCTTCCATGCATATGATTTTCACCGGCAATCCGGGAACGGCAAAAACTACCGTTGCAAGACTTTTCGCAAGAATCATGAAGGAGAACAACCTTCTCTCGAAAGGAAATCTAATCGAGGTCGGACGCGGCGATCTGGTGGGTAAATATGTCGGATGGACAGCACCAACGATTCAGAAAAAATTCAAAGAGGCACAAGGAAGTGTGCTGTTTATTGACGAAGCCTATTCTCTTGTTGATGACAGAGACGGTTCTTTCGGTGACGAGGCAATTAATACCATTGTCCAGGAGATGGAGAATCATCGCAACGATGTTGTTGTTATCTTTGCGGGCTATCCGGACAAGATGGAGAGCTTCCTTCAAAAGAATCCCGGACTCAGATCCAGAATTGCTTATCATGTTCCATTCAGTGATTATGACACGGAATCGCTCTGTGAAATAGCAAAGCTTATTGCAAAGCAAAAGGGTCTGAAATTTACAAAAGAGGCATTTGAAAAACTCTACGGTCTGTTTGACACCGCAAGAACCGAAAGTGATTTCGGCAACGGCCGCTATGTCAGAAATGTAATCGAAAAAGCAAAAATGGCGCAGGCAACCCGATTGCTGACAATGGATTTTGATTCTGTCGGAAGCGAAGATATTACGACAATTGCATCTGGGGATATTGAACTCCCAAAGGCAAGTACAAAACCAAAAACAAAACAGATTGGCTTCTGCGCGTAATACTGCGTGCGAATAATGACGCATTATGCGTCTGCTTTGAGGGAGAAAGGGGGACACAGTGTTTGATTCTAAAAAAATTGACAATTGAACAATTCGGAAAAATCGAACATTTTGATGTCCTATTCCATGAACAGATTGCTGCAATTACCGTTCCTGATGCAGACGGTATTGCGAAAGCAATTGGGCTGGCTACGAACAACAAAAGCCTGATAGACTGTACGGAGGCATTTACGCTTTCGGTGAATACACGAATCATACTCAAACTTGAAATTGCCGGCCATCCGTACTCAATTACCGCAAGAGGGCAGCCTCATCGCAAGGAATGTGCTTATGAAGCAACCGACTGTAGAAACAATACTGCTGCCGACGTGTCTTTACTTTTCAGAGATATACAGCTATGCGAGGAGGAAGAAAGCCTTATCTATTATCGGTACGATCCGAAGAATGCATTTTCAAAACGGCTTCTTCATTACAAGGATTCGGAAAAATATTATGCTTTCGGGGATTTTCAAAAGAAAACGAATGGTTCGGGATTGACGCAGACCTTTCGGATTTATCTCAAGGAGTTTATCCAAAAATACGAACCCTGTGATTCCTTTGCGGATTTGTATAAAATCGGGATCCGCTCGGACGGCAGCTTTATCTGGCACTGCGCCGATGCGCCAGGCTCTATGACTGATCTGAATGAGCGGGATAAAAAGCTTTTTGATTATGCTTGCTTTATTGATGTCAATAAGTTCTGGAGCGGATTTGAAGACATTCGCGATATAAACCATGAAAAATGGCCAATGCTCATTGATGCCGGAAACATGAATGAGTATCCCGACTTTCATAGGCTGTTTGCGAAATCAAAAAGTCTGGGGAAGCAGCTGGTAATCATGAATAGGCAAAAAGGAAAAGATGCGAAAGTTTGAACGATGGAGTTATCAAAGCACTCATCGTACCGACGGGCGCTTTTAATATGCAAGAAAAAGTCGAAAACAGAAAGAAGGCCGCAAATGGAAACGACAAAGAAATGTTCTCTGATTGCAAAAATGCTTGAGCGCAAAACCCTTCCGCAGTTACCCGATGAATTTGATAAAGAATACGTGGTGGATGTTGACACGATGACGGATCGGTCATTTTCTCTTTTAAGACGTTCCGGCTATGTGATACTTCACCGGCCGTATTTTGCAATGTGCGGTTCAACACACAAAAAATATACCTTGAATCCCCACACAAAGCAGGGCGTTGATGCCGCGGAAGCGGGTCGCGCAGCGATTTCTTTCTGCGAATTTCTTGAATTGTTTGAAAATACGGATGAAAGCAGGAAAAACTGCTGAAATGGCAGCGATAATGCACCTTCTCTGGTACATTGCTCATGTTAAAATAAGCGCACAGGAAATGATGAGAGAGAGGCGCGTATTATGATTATTAGGCTCAAAGAGTGGATTTCCAAACCGGATCATGACGGAAACGGACGGTTGAACGCTTGGATGGAAGACGGTGAAGTTAATTTCCCTATTCCGATTGAAACACATAATGTGTTTCCTGAAGACGTTAGAATGAACGAGACGCAGGATTTCGAGCTTATTCTGGAGTGCGCAGGCAAGCCTGAAGTATACGAAGATGAAGACGCATACAACAATGCTGCGCGACATTCCATGGCACCGGAATCGGTGATTCCGGCAGGTGTGTTCTCTGTATCTGGAGATGCTGATTCTGAGCAGAGCGCTTACATTATTCTGAACGGAAAGGTCGTTAAAACTTATGAGGATTCCGCCCAGTTCGGATTTGACGAAGCGGATATTCTTTATACGCTTTCCTGCCTCGGAAACGAATATGATGCTGTACTGCACTCTGAATTTTCAGACGATGTGCAAATGAAAGAAGGCAATATCGTTTCCTGCGTTTATCTGGTTCAGGGCTGGCCGAAGCAGAAAGACAGTGGCGACGAATAGGGGGGCTTATATGAGAAAAGGTATCTTTTGGTGTGCAAATTTTGATACGGAATGTCCGGAGCTTATTACGGTTTCGGCTGCCTGCGATAAAAACGGCGATTCAAAGGAGCTGGTGCGGTTCAGCTCAAAATCCGGCAATAATTTCAACCACAGGCCGGAATGGGAACGTCTTGACAGAAGCATTACGGCGGGGCGACCATTTAACTATTATCCCCGCGGGCGTGTTGAAATTAAAAATGGCAAAGCCACCGTCTTTCTCAATCCCGCAATCAATAAAGAATGTATCGTTTACAGGATCATGGATGCGTTTGAATTGATGACCGGAGAACTGAACTGCATCAACATAAAAAGCGACGGCTCCAGTCATTATCGTTTTACCTGCGAAAGCGCGGAACGGGAAAGTTGATTAAGCTACATAGGAGAAGTTCAAAATGCCTGAGAATTATACAGACAAGACAGTCAATATCAAGGTGATCGGCGTTGGCGGTGCTGGGAACAATGTCGTTGATCGAATGATTTCTGGCGGCATCGGCGGAGCCGAGTTTGTCGTTGTGAATACGGACCGGCAGGCTCTGAAGAAATCCAAGTGTGAAAACAAGCTGCAAATTGGCGAGAAGCTGACCGGCGGCATGGGCGCAGATGCCGACCTGGAAATCGGCAAGCAATCTGCCGAGGAGAGCAGAGTCGCTATCGCCAAGGTGCTGGAGGGCGCGGACATGGCCGTTATCATCGCAGGCATGGGCGGAGGCACCGGCACCGGCGCAGCGCCCATCATCACAGACCTAGCCCACGAGGCCGGCCTCCTGACCGTCGGCATTGTGACGAAGCCCTTCCGGTTCGAGGGTGCAAACCGCAGGAAGCGGGCCGAGGATGGCATCAGCGCACTGTCCGATAAGGTCGATTCGCTCATTATCATCCCGAACGACCGCCTGAAATACGTCACCGACCAGAAGACCACCATTGCCAACACATTCGGTATCGCGGCCGATGTCCTGAAGCAGGCGGTGTCGGCCATATACGGCTGCACAACGCTTCAGAAAACAAGTAGCGATGAGCGTGGTATGCCGGACGCAAAAAATTAAAAAACGAGGGACGCACAATGAATTTAAAAAAACTGATGAAAATGCTGGAAGCCGAAACGGACAAGGAAAAGGCTGCTGAAGTACTCCGAAAAATCGATTCCTTAATAATTAGAAAAGGCGTTCTCAGAATGGGCCCATTCGGTTATCTGCACCCGCTTGAGCTTGAATCTCATATCTGCAAGAGAGATGCATTTAAAGATTATTTTGATTGCGATACATGGGGTTATAAATGGGGTTATCCTGTACGAAAAGACTGCATCTATATCCAACCTGACTATGCCGGAATTGAAATCGTGCTGTCCATGAACGAGCAATATGTCGTTTCCTGCCTCATAAAAAACGCTTATATAGGGCTGTTTGGAAACGGCATAAACGCTCCGAATGCGGATCAGAAGCAAATCGGAGATTTTTTCAAGAGGGATGGCTATCCACGCACTCAGTGTAGCTATTGCTGTTTTTTTATAGAATAAAGTTATAAACTGCCGAATACGCTTAGAAGAAAGGGAACACCTATGAGAAAAATGACCAGTATCATCCAGCTTCTTTATTTTTCGGATCTACTTCCGGATAAATATCCCGATGATTCTGCCAACCTGTTTGCTGCACTTGAAAAGCATCATGTTGCTTATGGCTTTATAAAAGGTGCGAAGGATATTCGGATACGGGATTTCATGCCGATACAAATACGTGGCCGTTTCAAGCGGGATAATGTGTTGTTTCGGTACGAACCGTCTTATTTAAAAAATCACCGCGATCTGCAAACGGATTTTTTGCAGGACATTGATACAAATTGGCAGTTGGTCAACGGTTGGCGTCCGCCCCGTGATTTTGATAAATCGGAGATAAACCTCGATGGCGGTAATATATTGATCTCACGAGGCACACGTGGCGAAAAAGTAGTAATCATCAGCGATCGTATTTTTTCGGAAAATCCCCAATACGGAAAAGCCGAATTAGTACGGGAGCTTGCCTCAGTGATAGATCACCGGGGCTGTGAGATGATAATTATAATTCCTTCACTTGAAAGTGACATCACCGGTCATGCTGACAATATGGTTCGCTTTTTGGACGGTCAGACAGTTTTATGTAATGAAGCTTTCTTGTCGGGAAGTTTTAATCAGCAATTACAAACAATATTGCAATATCACGGTTTGGATGTGTTGGAATTTCCATCCGCATCGACTGATGGCCAAAGGAGCTATTTGAACTATCTTGAAACCGATGAAGCGGTGTTTTTGCCCGTATTCGGTATAGAAGCAGATGCAAGAGCCGTGGCCGCCGCCGAAAAGCTGTTTTCAAAGCCGGTTGAGCCGGTAATGATCCCGAACATTGCCACTGACGGGAGCGGCTTGCATAGCATAAGTTGGGGTATGTCCTATTGACAATAAAATAGAGTAAGGGCTGAAAAAATGATTTACTTAAAAAGGTTTTCATTTCCATCACTGTCTGAGGAATGCGATTTTTTACATCCCGGTGACAGCCTTGGGGCGGATCGGCGTCCTCTCTTTCATACCGGCTCTTTTTATCCATTCAATGTTCTTCCGGAGGTTAGCCTTAATAAGATAGAATTTGATAGCATCACGATTCTTTACGGCGAAAACGGGTGCGGAAAAACCACGGCACTGAATATCATTGCCGAAAAGCTGCGCCTGAAACGTGACTCTCTTTTTAATTCCGGCCGTTTTCTCAACGACTACTTAGATATGTGCAAGTATAACGAGGATGATTTTCGAGAATATGCGCAGTTTTTTAATCATAACAGCAGAATTATAACCAGTGATGATGTCTTTAAATATTCAATGAAAAAACGAGAGTTTAATAAGCAGCTATTCAGCAAAACAAAAGATGTAAACGAAGAATATTGGGAGATAAGAGCAGGCAGTCCAAATCTGCAATCCTTGGAAGATTATGATAGGTGGCACACCCGGTATGAGGCGCTGAAAAGCAAATCTGCCTTTTTGAAAAAAAGATTGGAACGTGAGGAAGAGGAAAACTCCAACGGAGAAACGGCGATGCTGTACTTTATAGAACGAATGGAAAACGAAGGACTTTATCTGCTTGATGAACCGGAAAACAGTTTATCACTTGAAAATCAGATGAAGCTTGCAGACTATATCAATTCCTCTACTCGATTCTTCAATTATCAATTCATTATTGCAACGCACTCGCCAATATTTTTATCGATACCACATGCAAAAATTTACAATCTTGATGATAACTCGGTGGTTGTTGATTCTTGGACGCAGCTAAAAAGTGTTCGCTTGATGTTTGATTTATTCATGAAGCACAAAAAGGAATTTGAATAACCGCTATTTTGTTATTAAGCGTGCGGCATAATGGAGCAAAAAACGAAAGGAGAAATGCAATATGCTCTACTTTTCGTCACTACTAAAAACGAACCCGAAGTATTCCTTGGCAGCGAAAAATCTGTTTTCCGCATTATCCGACAGCGGAGAAGAATTTACTCTTTTTGACGGAGCAAAGGATATCTGGGCAAGGGATTATATGCCGGTCGAAACCCGAAGCGGTCAATCTATCTCGTTTCGTTATGAGCCGGGCTATCTTGCAGATGATCCGCAATTAAGGACAGATTTCAAAGCCTATATTGCGCCGCATTTTGCTCTGCCGGTTACATATTCCGACATCAATCTTGACGGCGGAAATGTCGTGTTTTCGCCGTCAAGGGCAAAAGCCGTTATCACCGACAGGGTGTTTTCCGAAAATCCGGAATATGATAAAAACAGTCTTTTATCAGAGCTTGAAAAATTGCTTGAAGCAGAGATCGCTATTATTCCGTCGCTGAAAAGCGATATGACCGGTCATGCAGACGGCGTGGTGCGCTTCGTGAACGAAAACACGGTGATCGGCAATACCTCGCCTTATAAAAACGGTTACGAGCAAAAGGTGAAAAGAGCATTGGAAAAATGCGGTATTTCGGTTCTGGATTTTCCGTATTTTGATTCCAAAGGGATAAGCGCTGTTGGAAGCTACCTGAACTTTCTTGAAACCGAAAAGCGCATTTTTCTGCCTGTTTTCGGCGATGCACAGGATGAAACGGCGGTAAAACGTGCAGAGGAAGTTTTCGATAAGAAAATAATTCCCGTGAATATCAACGGGATAGCCGAAGAAGGCGGCGGATTGAATTGCATCAGTTGGGAGAAGAATTGAACCCGGAGGAAAAGAAAGAGAGAATCAGACGAATATTGACTGCAAGGCGCAGACTCTACAATGCAGGAGTGGAGCTTTTAGAGTGTGACCATGTCTATGCCGAAGGTATTAAGGCTGAGCTTGAAAGGCATACCTTTGCAGATTGTATGGTGCCGTTTGAGGGAGACTCGGCAGAGAAAAAGCAAATTGATGAAACCGATGTTCGCTTCTATCTTGAAATGCGAATGCGCATATATGTAAGAGAAGAAAACATCATGTTCGATGCGGAAAACGGTCTTTGCAAAATTCGTCTTAATGATGTGCTGACAGCAAATATCCCGATAAAGAGCGGTACTGCGGTTCGAAGTATAGAAATTTAAACGTTTCTACTTTGTCCTGTCAAGAAATGCGTAAAAAAATATAGCTGTATCAGCTTTAAGTAGTATAATTGATTGAAAGAGAGGTTTTTTTATTGATTGGTGCAATAATCGGAGATATTGCAGGATCGCGCTTTGAGTGGTTTAATCAAAGATCAAAAGATTTTGAGTTGCTCTCGCCCAAGTGCTTTTTTACCGATGATTCTGTAATATCATTGGCTATATGCGATGCGCTTATGAAATGCACTGAGAATTTCAGTGATCTGAGTGATCAAGCTGTTTCGTCCATGCAGGAAGTCGGACGCCATTATCGACACTGCGGTTATGGTGGTTCATTCTTCCGTTGGATGTATTCCAATAACCCAAAGCCCTATAACAGTTACGGCAATGGTGCTGCAATGAGAGTCAGCGGATGCGGACACGTCGGAACAAGCATCAATGAGGTCAAACAGCTTTCAAGATCTGTTACCGAAGTGACCCATAACCATCCGGAGGGTCTGAAAGGGGCTGAAGCTACCGCTACAGCTGTATTTCTTGCCCGGACGGGGAAAAGCATAAATGAAATAAAGAACTACATTGTAAAAAACTATTATTCGCTTGATTTCACTATTGACGACATCCGCGAAACCTACAAATACAACGAGACCTGTCAGGATACAGTCCCACAGGCATTGGAGGCTTTTTTCGAATCTACCGACTTTGAAGATGCCATAAGAAATGCTATATCCATCGGCGGAGACAGCGATACGCTCGCCGCAATTACCGGTTCTGTTGCCGAGGCATACTATGGCGTACCGACAAGCATAAGGAAGCGTGCCATTACCTTCTTGGATGAGCGTCTACTTGAAATTCTTCTGGAATTTGAAAGCCGATATCCGGCAAAAATTGAGGACAAATAAACCACCAGTATAGATGCCCGCCCACCGATTCATGGAATTAAGGAAGGCAGAATGGCATGATTGAGTGTTAATCAAAAAAAGCACAGCCACCGAAACACGTTGTGATTCGGTGGCTGTGCTGATTTTATGAGAATGATAGTTATTCCGCTGCGCGGACAAGCTCTTTCCAGACTTTAACCATAGCGTAGGTGTCGAGCTCACAATACTTTAGCAGATTGTGTCGGGCTGTCTTTTGTTCCTCCGGCTTCATGAACTGTATTTTTGGGAAAATCGTCATCGCCTCGCCGCCGTTATGTACCCCCTCCAGATTGTGGTAGTCTAATTCGGGATCGTCTGGGAAAATGGCGGGCAGCACGCTCTTGATGGAAAAGGAGCCGCTCATTGCCCGATTATAGTAATAGCCCGATTGAAACGGAACGAGCAGGTCAACGATGTTATCTCGTATGTTGAGCAGATGCTCCGCCAAATCCGGGAAGGTTTCCGCCAATTCCTTCAGCCGGGTACATTCAAAGGCCTTGTTGTACGCCGTAACGCAGACATTCATGGGAATGTCTGTGCATAGTTGCTCGGCAAGCTTTCTCCTCGGATCCGTTCCGGATTCGGCAAGAAATTCCGTGTGCTTCAGTTTGCCGCCCTCGGCTTCGATGTAGTGCAGCGAATATTGAAACGGAATTTGCGCGTAGGGCTTGGTTCCGATATATTTCGGAATGACAGGCTGCATGGTTTCAAAATCGAGAAAGTAGAGCGGGTAAGAAAGCGCGGAAAGAAAATCGCGGATATTGTCTTTTTCAATATAGGTTCCCTTATCCTGCAAGGCAAACTCCATCTGGCGAAGCTGCGTTTTATTGGTGATTTCAGAGCTGTTCATCAGCTCCGGATACGTGACAAGCCCTTTTTTATAAAATGCGATCTTTTTGCTGAACCACATTCTGTACAGGTCAAATACCGACTGCTCAGGGATATGCCTGGAGCAATACTTCCAGAATCCGCAGAGATACGGATTTTTGCAGCCGATGGACAGATCAATATCCGGCTCGTCGGGGGAGTTGAGCAGCCGCTCGGCAACAGACAGATTGCCGGCGATGTTCTTTTCTTCCGCTGCAACGGCCTCTGCGATATCGGAGATTGTGAATAAGCGGTCGATATCCAGAGTGCCGTCAAAGATATAGTCGCCGTTCAGGCAGATAAGGTATGTTCCGCTGAGCTTCACGCCGCAGTTTTCCAGCACGTATTTCTGATAGGCAACATCCGCAATATACACCGGCTTGTCATCCGTGGAGTTTTCGTGCTTGGTAGAGCTTTTGACCTCATAAATGGCCCAGCCGTCCGCCTCCTTTTTGAGAATATCCACAGCGCAATAGAGGCCGTTGTATTCAAACGAAGCCTCGCAGATGACCGGCGTGCCTTTTTGCATTTCTGCTTTGGTGGTTTCAATCATTTTGGAAAGATCGAGCTTATCGTTTTTATATGCCGTCACTTCGACATAGTCGCCGAAAAGCCCCATTGCCAGATCGCCGACCTCGTTGCCGGCTTCCATACGCGAAAGAACGCTCCTGTCAAGTGTCAGCTCCTCGGGCTTGTATTTTTTCATCCATGCAATTTTGGGGCATTGCCAGAGTCCGCAGTACTTTGACTTCGATAAGTAAACCATGGAAATGACCTCCTCTTTTTCTGTGAGAGAAGAATATCAAGGATTTTTCTTTTTTATCTCTTCTTCGATATGCGCCCAGTATTCTTTAATACCCGGAACAAAAAATTTTTTGAAGTCCTCCGCCGAGATCATATCGCTTTTGGCATTGTTGCAAATCACGCAGGCAAATTCGCAGTTGTCGGCGCAGTAATCTCCGTCGGGGTCCTTGCGCTCAATTTGCAATTCCCCGCTGAAAGATCGCTTTTTAGAGGAAATGACACATTTATCTTTTTCATCTTTAGCAAAAGCAGCCCTTACTGTATCTTCATCAACTTCGCAATAGCAGCATTTCCTTATTCCGTCTTCAGGCGTTTTATCGCACCACCAGGCAAAGAAAGCTTCAAAGTCATCACCAAAAACATCTACGGGGTGTTCCTTTTCCTTTTGGCTATTTCTTTTGGTGTTAAAACGCTCGTAGATTGCTTGGATACAATCCTTTGCATTTTTAACAGATTCATGGTCGGCATAGTAGCCTTGTACCGTGCCCTTGCCGCTGATAAGGCCGAGTTCTTTCAGTATTTCTCTTTCTTTCGGTTCCTTTTTCACAGAAAACCTCGCCAGAAATTCCAAATCTTCATCTGTAAATTGCGCGTCGGGATATTTTTTCTTTAGATATTTCTCGACCAGTTCTTTTGTTTTTTTTAATTCGTCCATGTGTCTCTATCCTTTCCTAATTGTTTTGCATATTATACCATAATCCAAAGCCGCTTGCATCATCGAATGCAGACTTTCATCACCTTTATTCTAATCCTCGGTACGTACCGTTTTTGGTGCATATATTGCGGTATTATCATGGAGAAGCAAATCGAAAAGGAGAGAATGCGTGTGATATATGCGGTATCGGACCTGCACGGATGCTATGACAAGTATATGAAGCTTCTGGAACGCTTGCATCTGACCTCCGACGATTCCTTGTACATTCTCGGAGATATCGTGGATCGAGGCAGCGGGGGAATGAAGATTTTATTGGATCTCATCGACAGAAAAAATGTGTTTTCCTGTCGGGGCAATCACGATCATTGTGCGCAGATTCTGCTCAGGAACTTTGCGCTTCCCAACGATGGCTGTTTTGCGGACGGACTTGAAGAAGCATTCAGACTGTGGCTCTCCGACGGCGGAAGCACGACATACGAGGAGTTCCTGAGCTTGGACGAGAGCAAACAGCATGCGGTGCTGAGATATCTTGGCTCGCTTCTGGTATATAAAAAGCTAACAGTAGGAGGCCAGAAGTTTTTCCTTGCACATACGGTTCCGGAAAAGTCAAAAATGCTCAATATTGATAGCTGTCGAATTTCAGATTTCATTATGGGTGAGCCGGAGTATGAAAAAATGTATTTTGAAGATGCGGTTATTGTAACAGGACATACGCCTACCGGGTTTATTGATCCGGATTACACAGGGCGGATATGGAAGGGGAACAATCATATTGCGATAGACTGCGGAGCCGTATTTGGCAATCCCCTCGGATATATTTGTCTTGATACGATGGAAGAAATATATGTGGAGTGAAACAGATGAACATATTAAGATTTGTCAATTCTAAGGATATCAGAGAACACCTTCGGAATATCGGTTATGAATTTAATTCTCTTGAGGCTGCATGGCTGATTTATCAGTTCCGTGATGCGACGATTGACGAAAAGCATAAAGCGTGGAATGAGCTGATTGCAACCATGCCGGATTGCCCAATAGAGAAGCGTCTGAATACCGTTGCGCAGGACAGCCTGCATGCGTTTCTGAGGCAGTATATGGAGCTTGAAAATAAGTATCTTAATGAGTTTTACGATGAGAAACATGCGGATACTTTTGATTATAATAAGCCGTTTGTTTACAAATTCAAATACATTTACAGAGACGGCACGGAATACGAGTGGGATACGGTATTTTCCTGCTTCGATGCTTTGTATGAAAGCATCATGGAACCCGAAGATGATGCTATCTCCATTCAATGCACCAAAATGCAGATAGACAGATTGAACTCGCAGCAAATTGCGTATCTCACCCCATCCTTTAAATTTCTGCATCTTGATCCCGGACATATCGACAGTGATAAGGAAAGCAACTTGTTTAGGGGCGTTTTTGACGGCCTGTGGTTTGAATTTCCGACACCGTTTCAGAAAGGTGATATTGTATGGGACCCGGCGCAACCAGAGGGCATCTGCGCCGGCCCGTTTGTGACAACAGGGGTTTGCCTTGACGGTATCGAAGATGACAGGGTAAAAGAGAACCTAAGAAAAAACGGCGATTCTTCCGATATGTGTGCCGGAGGATTCTTTCTGAATGAGGACGGCAGCATTTACGGAGAGTGTATGTCGAACTATATGAATCTTGAATTCTATGATAGGGAGTTGACCAGTTCAAAAAGAACGCTGATTGCACTCAGTAATTTTCTGAAGGATGAAATAGATCTGGTACTTTTCGCCCGCGCTTATCATCAGATCATCACTGCCGGCTATGCAGAGAACAGTATTCCGCTCGATTATATGAAGTCCGGCATGATTCTGGCGGGCTTATCCAAACCGGATCACATAAAATTATGGCTGGATGATGTCAGAGAAGCGCCGGAAGGATACTGTCACTGTCACAGTGTGAATGAAGCAAAGGAAAAGATAATGGAGTGTGAAAAGGAATTCATCGTTATTGATGAGATTGACTGCGATCATGATTTGGGCGCGTATGCTTCCGATGGCGGAGACGGAATCAAACTGATCGACTGGCTCGCCGAAAGAAAAACCGATTATCCTGTCAGGCTGCATACCATGAACCCTGTCGGACTCGAGAATATGCGGCGGGAAATTGACAGGTATTGGAATAAGACCAAATGAAAGGAACAGAGCGGAAATCATGTTTTTCTTTATCGCGGACGCGCACTTCGGGCACAGTGCGATTATTGATTTATGCCGTCGGCCTTTCAAATGCGTCGAAGAAATGGACGGCTATATGATGGAACGGTGGAACGAAAAGGTATCTCGCAATGATACCGTATATGTTGTTGGCGACCTGTTTTATAAGCATAAAGATCCCGACAACGTCCTAAAGCAACTGAACGGCAAGAAAAGGCTCATTGTCGGAAACCATGACGGCGGATGGCTAAAGAGGCTGGACGCTTCACGCTATTTTCTTTCGGTTGACCATCTCGCAGAGATTTCTGACGGCAAACACAAGCTCGTACTTTGTCATTACCCGTTGATGTGTTGGAAGCATGAACTGAAAAGTTATATGATTCACGGACACATCCACAATAACACAAACCAGCCCTACTGGCCGGTTATCAAAAACAATCCGCGTATACTGAATGCAGGTGCAGATATTAACGGTTTTGAGCCTGTGTCTTTTGATAAAATGCTTGCAAACAACGAATGCTTCAAGGCGGATGCTGACGCAAGGTTATATAATATAAAGGAGACGCAGGAATGAGGACGAAATATACCGACTTACATTATGGGCAGGTACCGACCTTATATCAGGCGCTTAAAAATGAAGTATGGAAAAGCGGAACGGCCGCAATTTTTTCGCTGCCTAAATGCTTTGCATATGATGTTGACAGCGACGATTATATGATTCAGGTGCTTGTGACCGCCGGTTATCTGGAAAGAATATCGTGCTTGGTTTATAAAGGCAGTGACGGAGCGTATAAAAAACTGCCTGCTGAAAAATACAAAAAAGGCATTTTTGAGAGCTGCGCGGAATTTCCTCAGGAAATTTACGAAAGAGTACAGACATACGGAGTTTCGGCAGCCGAAGCAGAACGGATTCATAAAATGGTTTGGCAGATAGCGGATTTGGTATGCCCGATGATAGCGTGCATGAGCGAACAGGCTTTTGTCAGTGAATATGTCTATGCCATAGACTATGTGATAAGGCACAGGTATGATCTGCCCAAGCCGGATATAGATAGCTTGTTTCCGAGGAACTATCCGGATTATAATTACTGGGAGGGGTTACTCGTTGACAAGGTCAATGAATATATTGAATTATAGGAATATATAGAAACCTATCCAAACAAGGTAACAGAATTGCTTATGGTTAGCAATCTAAATTGAAATTATTCATATTTATTGGCGTATATAGTTATTTTATGCTGTAATAGCTTGATATACTCCTCATAATAGACAATCAACGGTGTCGGATAGATGTCGGCAAGCTCATCAGTCAGATCTGCTACTTGTTCTTCTGTCACTTTACAAAAGCGTTCCATTGTCTGCATATAACTTGGTCGCAGATTATCGGCATCCATATTCAAGTGGGCTGCTGCACTTTGCAAGCACAATTCAGCATCGCCTTCAAATGGGTACTGAGAAAAGTGCTGAAGCATTCTCCGCAGTTGTTCTGTCCCTGCGTTGCTGTTATATAGGCATAGCTTGATTATGAAATCCGTTACATCGAACGCTTCGTCCCAATCGTAGGCGAATACGCCCTTGGTTGGCGAGTATGCAAACTGCGGCGTGTCTGCGATCCGGCAGAACATTGCATACAGAGCCATACTGCCCAAATACTGCTGACGCAGTGTCGGGGACTTTTTTGTCCTGTCATAATCGACCGCAGAAAAATCCTCTACCCATTCAGTTCCAACAACAAATGGGTGCATCGGAAACAATCTGCGGTTTTCACCGCTTGTACTCATAATGTAGGCTTTCGGCGCATAGACACCGCATAGTCCGGCAAGCCGACTGCACATAAAGGTGTTGCAGGCGGACTGTATGTTTTCGTGCTTGACAAGAAGCCTTGGATACCCCACCCTTTTCGGTGTAGCAATATACTTGCATACGACGCCGAAGCCTTCGTGGTTCAAGGTCTTATAGTCATAATTGACTGTGTTGAGAATGTAGTCACCCATATCGTCCTCCGCTGCTTTGGGCAGTTTATTGGTGATTTTATATCTAAAATAGCCGCATTGTGCGACCACGGAATTTGTGCAGACACCATCTGCACAAATTGCTTTCCGTTTTCCTATTTCAAAAATCTGTTTTCATACTCCTGATGGTGCAGGCAATAACCCTGAGCAATCAGTGCATCCGTTTTCAGCGCAACAAGATTTGTGTCCGAGTGCATTGCACTGGCAATCTGTTGTATATCATAGCCGTAACGGATATATTCGAGGATTTCCTCGTCGCCCAAGGACACCTGAGAAGCGAACACATTCGCTTCATATTCCATTCGGCTCTCTTGCATATTGAAGATATTGAACTCTTTGAAGCCGCCCGCTTTCACAGCTTCCTTTCGGTGCAGAACATCGTGCCCGATCTCGTGGAGCATAACGATGCTTTCCATCACCGGATGCAGATCGTTTTTTATGAAGATAAATCGGTTGCGCATCAGAACCTTATAGGCTCCACGCTGCCGTTTGAAATCCACGGGGACGACTTCGATGCCAAGCTCACGGGCGATCCCGTGCGGATCTCTCGTGGCGAGCGTATCGACCAGCCTATTTGCCGTCTGTACGATCTCCAAAGTCTGAATATCCAAGAGCGAACACCCCCTTCTGCCTGTTTTGGCAATTCTATTCTAACATAAGCGGTGTCCCATTAAACGGACACAATGAAATCAGTCCTTGCGGTATTTCTTGGGCGTGAACTTCTTATTCTTCTCTTTGGCGATCCAATACGCATCCTGCAAAGCCTTCATCATCACATCCAAATCTTCATCGGCAATATTACCGCCGGCAAAAAGACCGCTGACTTCGTCTACCAACGCTTGCGCCTGCTTTGCGCCCTTCGCACCGTACTTCTCTGCGGCGGAAAGGAGAAACTCCTCGTCCTCATTCAGAAAGTAGTTTTCTTCGGTATGAAACAGCTCTGCCAGTTTGTGATAGATGTCTCGCTTTCTCGGATAGCACTCGCCGGATTCATAGTTGGTGATTGTTCTGAGGGAAACCCCAAGAGCCTTCGCCAGTTCCTCCTGCTTCAAGCCCGCCTTTGTGCGGGCTTCTCTTAATTTCTCGCAAAACCGCATGGTACCGTCCTCCGTAGTATTCAAAATGTGTTAGAAATTAAATTGCCATTACCTGTTGACAAACGCAAATAAAATGCGTATAATGGAAACACGCAATTCGGCTGCGTATTTATCTTACTCGAACTTGCGCGTTTTGTCAAGAGGTTTCGGAAAGATACTGCAATTTTTTAGGTGCCGAATATACACAATCGTGATTAGTATGCCCGTTCATACGGAAAAGGAGCAGCAATGGGAAGAAACAATACAAAAGCAGTAAAGAACATCACAAATTATGCGAGCAGTTTGGCTTGGTGCAGGACGGCATATTCCACCAAACAAAACGGCTTGTGAATATAGATCGTGATGTGTTGTGGACAACGCTTTCGGGCTGAAACTTTTTCCACGAAAGTGTCAAGAAATTTAATGAGGTGATGTGCGTGACAAATGATAATTGGACACCTATACCGATGTATTGCTCCAACTGTGGAGCATTGCTTTACGGATATAGAAATGATGAGGGGAAAATCAAGTATGAGTGCAAAAGGTGCGGAACCGTAGCGGTTCGAGTCCAGAAAGGACGCCGACACGACAAGATTGACCTCTATGCCCCGGAAGGGCAAGCCCGGTACTATTAACTTAATACGGCAAAACGACGGAATGGTTGAGGTGAAACAGACTGCGTAATTCCATCTCCAGGTCACTTGCTTTGAACACTTCGGTTGGTTAAACCAAACTTGCTATGCAGATATGAGAGGCCACCGACAAGACAGTAAGCCATAGGCTTACCCTGTCTTGCCGGTGGCTTCTTATTTTCGGCAAGAACAACCAACCAAGGGCTTCCGGCAGAGAAATCTCTGAAAGGAAGCCTTTTTCGATGCTAAATAAGTGGCTCTGTTATATCGCTGAATACCCGTGATCTCCGAATTTTTGACTTTTACCCAAATTCAAAAATTCAAAGGAGATCACAGTAATGAAAAGAACATTTTCGGTAAAGAAGGACCCCACGATTGAAGCACAGGACAATTGGCTGATCATGGATTATCGCCAGTATGCGGCATGGAGAGAAACGGATGAAGGCAAGAATCGGGAAATCGTCTTTGGAAAGTTTGAGGCTTGCAGTGAAGACGACTCTATCATTTTCATGGAGTGCAATGAAAAAGTCAGCAAAGAGTTGAAAAAGGATTGCCATCGCAAGCATTACATCCGAAGCCGAGACGCCGAAACACCGTTCCAAGTCATGTCTTACAGCACCATGACCTTTCAAGAGTCTGAAATTTACGGAGAAGATGTTCTCGAAGATACAGAGTGCAATGTAGAGGCGTCGGTCATGCAGCGCATGGACATCGAGCGGGTCAGAACTGCACTGAAAATGTTGACCCCGGAAGAACGAGCCATCATCCAGGATTTTTTTCTTCACAGAATCCCCAATACCGGTTAAGGAGCTTGTGGAAAAATACGCAATGCCCAAGACGAGTATCTATAGAAAAAGGGATGATGCACTGAAGGCGTTTAAGAAAATTTTAGGAAATGCGTAGGTTAAATAGGAACGATACGACTGCTTTGACATAGAAAATGCACCTGCCGAAGCAGGTGCAGGAATGAAATCACATCATGGGGTTTTCCAATAGGTCTTCCACATTGCAGCCGAGAACACGGGACAACTTGTAGAGGATGTTTGCCTGCGCCTTGTCAATGCTATTGACCCGTTGTTCGTACATCTGAATGTTGCGCAGATTCACGCCGGACTGCTCTGCAAGCTCTGCTTGAGATAAGCCTCGGTTTTCACGGATGCGTTTCAGGTTGGAATCGCCTTCCGCTGCTTTATAGAGTTCCTCCATGGTATCGATGAAACTTGTAATGTCCATCTCGTGGTAAACGGAATACATCCCAATGATCTTGGAAAGTGGAATGCGCTCAAAGATGTCCTTGAAACGACGGCCGGTAAACCATTGGTACTCTGCAACTGCCCAACCGGGCCAATATTCAGGGGAGCAGTCCTCTGCGTTGGTTGGTGCTGGCAGCTCCTTTGGACCGTATGCCTTTGTGATGACCGCACGGGCCAGCTCAACACCGGACATCCCTGCGACATAGGCGGGGTTGCCTCGTTCAAATTGTTCGGCGTAGCCGGTATTGATGAAGAGTGCTGTGATCCAATCCGGTTTTAATTTGCAGTCGTTGATTGCATAGTCGAAGAAAGAGGAAAGACGATCCTTGGCATTATTCAAATAAGATTCGCTGTATGCGTGGGTCATCGCCAACCATCTCCTCCCTCAAGATATCCAGCACGAAGATGTCGTCCCGGTAAGACTTGCTTTTCTTGATCTCTTTACGGTAAGTATCCCTCGCTTTGGTATCTCTATCCAAGAACTTGGGGTAATAGACGCTCTTGCTGACGGGATAAGCATTTACGAAGTGCAGCCGATCAAAGCCTTTTTGAGAAATAACAACCGTCTGCTCACCGAGCTTGCCCAGCTTCAGAGCCCTGTTCAAACTCCGGAGCGGTAAGGTGTTGGATACGAAGGACTCAGCATACTGGAAATAGGAATCGTCTGCCCGATAGCCGATCACAACATCGTAGCCGGTTAAATCAATTGAATAGTGGTCAATAAGATAGTCCCTTGCATCAACGGCAACTTCGGAGTCCAGCTTGAAGGTGCGGAACTGAAGCAGAAGAGCCATCCAGTTCAGGACCGTATGCGTTCCGTCCAACAGATTCAGCAACTTCAGCCCTTCCGTGTCAAAGTCGTAGCTGTTGACAAAACCGTCTGCGTTCTTTTTGCAGGCCCACTCACGAGCCATTTCATCGACGCGAGTACAGTAGAAACCCATGCCATAGTCGTTGTGCGGATTACCGATATGAATATCCGGAACCTCTATGATGTGGTCGGTTCCATGAAGCAGTTGAATGATGCTCATAATATGAAGCCTCCGTTATCATTGTAATGATACAACCGCATTATATCATCCTGATGATAGTTTTGTCAATAGGGTATGAGAATTCAATCCGAGGAATATGCCGCCTCCCTCCAAATTCTTCTGTTTCCGAAAAATATTTTGGAAACGAGCAAAAAACTGTGGGAATCTCGCAAAAAAATTCGGCAAAGAGAAAGTGAGAAGGCAATCTCATAAAACCCGGTAGGAGTGATTTACATTTACCGCAGAAGAGATCACGCGCTGAGGAAGCTGAAAAGCATTCTGGGCAATGCGTAAAAAGCACCTGCCGAAGCAGGTGCTTGGATACAGATTAGATTAGGTTGCTCGGAATAAAACAGTTATCCGCATCAATCGGGATCGGCTCCTGGCACATACAGATGATGCCGCCGTTTCCACGGATCAAAGAAGCCTTGTCAATTACGCTGTACTTTTTGATCTCCCGTCGGTCGGGCGCTGCACTCTTTTTGATTTCCAACGGATGAATGACATTGTTTTCCTCAACGAACACATCAATTTCCTTTGCATTGGAATCCCGAAAGTAGGTGAGGTTCACCTTGGACTTTGCGTAGGCGTAGTTCTTGACCAGCTCCATCACAACATAGTTCTCGTAGTAATGGCCGCTTGCAGCGCCGTTTCGCAGCGTATCCGGCGTTAGCCACATGGAAAGATACGCACATAGTCCTGTGTCGCAGAAATACAGCTTCGGTGTTTTGCTGAGGCGTTTGAGCTCATTGTTGGAATAGGGGGCTAACAGATAGATGATGTTCAACCCAACGAGAATTTTCAGCCACTCTTTCGCGGTACTCGGTGCAATGTCGGCAGATTCAGCCAATGTGGAATAATTGACCTGCTCCGAAACAAGAGAAGCACAGCCCACAAGAAATCTGCGGAAACGAACGGTGTCGGTGATGCCGCCGGCTTCGGTAGCATCACGCATCAAGTAGGTGTCAACATAGGAATTGAAATATTCCAGCCGGAGTTCGTCGTCCACACCCTGCACCTGAGGCATACCGCCTTCCCAAATGTGATTGAAAACTTGAATCACATCATTTTTGGGAAGTTTACGCTGCCTTGCCTGCAAGGTGGCGAGAGAGAAATCCAAATCTGTGTCAAACACAAGTCCTGCTTTTTCTCTTGCGGACAAGCTGTACAGCTCCAAAATGCCGATTCTTCCGGCGAGCGTCTCGCGTACTCGTTTCATCATATTGTACTGCTGCGAACCGGTCAGCCAAATGAGGCCTTTTTCGTCACTCTCATCACAAATGATTTTGATTTGCTCGAACAGCTCCGGCGCTTTCTGCACCTCATCAATAAGGATCGGCGGCTTATAGGTCTGAAAGAACAGCACGGGGTCAGACTGTGCGAGATCTCTTGCCATTGTATTGTCCATCGTGACATAGGTCCTGTCGCTCCCTGCAAGGTGCTTTAACATCGTCGTTTTGCCGACCTGCCTTGCGCCCGTAACAAGGATAACCTTGAAAAAATCATTGAGCTTTAAGAACTTGCGCTCAAGCTCCCGTGTAATGTATGCCATAACGCGCCTCCTGATTTTAAGGAAAATCTACGGTTAATCATATTTTATCATAACATTCCCGCCTGGTCAAGAGAATATACACATTGCGGACTTGAAATTTTCTTTTGTTCAGTGCTGCCGCAGGGCGTTTACGCCATTTTGTTGGCCAGTTCGTGAAGCTGAGCCAAAATATTTTAGAAAATTAGTAAAAGCAGCGGGAAAATCGCAAAAAAATTCGGCAAAGAGAAAGTGAGAGGGCAATCTCATAAAACCCGGTAGGAGTGATTCACATGAACAACAAAATAAACATCAACCCCAGCTCGACAAAGTGGCTCGAAAAAGATGATCGGGTCGTCGCTGATTACTTTTGCGATTTGGGCTTCCGTTCCCTGAAGCAGATCCTTGATATGCGTGTTTTCGACCTGATGAATGAACTCAATGCCCTGCTCAATGTGGATAAGCGTGAGAACGAGATCGTCGGCGGTGAACCCGATGAGGGTGATAAGCCGCCCGAAAAGAAACCGAGGGACTTGGAAAGGTAGCCGAGCCTCTTGACAATCGTTATCATATATGATAACATTATAATGGATCGGAAGGGAGGGTTTTGTATGACCGAAAAGGAACTGTTGGCGGCAAGGCAGAGCATCGTGCAGAAGCTGACGCAGGCAAGACTGGAAAAAGGATTGTCGCAGGAGCAGCTTGCAAAGCGCATCGGAACTCAGCGTTCCAATATCTGCCGCATCGAAAAAGGAACGCAAAACCTCTCCCTTGACCTGATGCTCAAGATCGCAGAGGCACTTGACAAGGATGTGTCCGTAATGCTTGAGGAAAGGAGCAGCACAATAGAAAAAGTATATAGCCTGCGCCTTTATGATGAAACACTGCTGACCTTCACGCTGGAGGAAAGAGGCTTGGAGGGCTTGCAGGCGACCATTCTTCACACCGAAACGGCAAAGCAAAAGCTGCTTCCCCTCGACTTGGAGCTGACAAACGGGGGCGTTGTGAAGTGGCTGGAACGGCGGGTGATCCCGAAGAACCGGCAGTTTGTAGACGAGATCTTAAAGACGCTGGGGCTGAGCGTAAATAGCACGAAGGGCATCATGGATGTCTGTATGGGGCTGTCCCTCAACGACAGCTATTGGGTCGTCCCCGCCGACTTTGACGGCAAGTATGCCGATTATAACTTCTATGAAAACCGCTTCTCCGAAGCGCTGTCGCTGGTGGCTTATACCGGTGTGGGCGGCAGCCGGGAGGCATTCTCCACCTCGCCGGAGCTGACTACCAACGGTATGCTGCGGAAGGCTTGGCGGTTCGTGGAGGATGACGGCATCTATCTGTATAAGGGCGGCACGGAGGGCGCTGCGAACACCGGAAACGAGCCGTACAGCGAGTATTATGCCTGTCAGATCGCAGACAAAATGGGCATCGGCTGCGTACAGTACGACTTGGAAAACTGGAAAGGTATCCTTGCCTCCAAGTGCCGGCTGTTCACGGATATTGATACCTCTTTCGTCCCTATCGGGCGTATTCTCCGCAAGACGACGCTGAAAGCCTGCCTTGATTATTACAAGACCTTGGGCGACGAGTTCTACGAGCAGCTTTGCAGTATGCTGGTTTTCGACGCCCTGATTTACAACGAGGACAGACACTTCGGCAATTTCGGCTTGCTGCGGAACAATCACACGGGCGAAATTATCGCCCCTGCGCCCGTCTTCGATAACGGCGTGTCGCTGTTCAACTACGCGATGCCGGACGATTTCAAGAACCTGCGTGCGTACGCAAAGACCCGTTCCAATCCCTACCGCATTTCCTATGAGGATGTGTGCAAAGAGGTAATGGGTGCAAAGCAGAAAGCGCAGCTGCGGCGAATGGTGGACTTCAA
>NZ_JBBMFF010000238.1:0-31457 GCF_040096185.1 Faecousia intestinalis
TCGTTTTGCCTGTGCCGCCTTTCTGATTGCAGATAGCAATGGTTTTACAGTTTGGCATTTCGCTTTTCCTCCTTCTTATTAGATTTGGATCGCTTGATCCACCAAAACACAGGAAGCGGAGTCCTGTGCTTTGGTGGTCGCATTTAACTCGATCTCATCCCCCAAATGCGTAAAAGGAAATCAACAGGCGTTCGGCTGCTGACCGAACTCATAGGAATCTCACCTCTGCCGGGTACTCCGCCAGCCCCATAGGGAAGTATCATTGTCCCTGAATCGTTTCATCGCCTTATCCGCAGCAAGCGGATATTTCAGAATGGTTCGGAATCGCTACCAACCTTGCTTTCCGTGATAACCCTTGTGGGCAGGAAGTTCGTGGCGCACCTTCATCCGGCTGGGGCTTTCACCCCCGATCAGGAATGTACCTGTTGAATGTCTATTCGATTTTCAAGGTTCGTGAGGTTTTTGCCCTCACTAACCAACTGGGAAATTTTTTTCGATTTGTACGAAGTTTTTTTGAGATTTTTCAAAAAAATTTTTTCGACCACCTTTCAGGGATAAAAAAAGCCCCTATCACATCACAGAGATGTAATAGGGGCAGAAATAGAAAAAGCCCGCTGACCGAAATCAGCGGGCTTAAATCATATGAAATTATCGTATGCTATCGGAACTTGTCTGCAATCGCAAAATTCCAAACGCATTTTTGGCGTAAGCTCGGAGTAAATTGGCGTAAGTTGTGGCGTAAGCACCGACAATTTTAGGTCAATCAATAGAGCTTTGCGCCTGCCGGAATGTGAGGATCGACCATCAGCAAATGCAACTTTTCTTCACCGTTTTCGTGATGCACGGCTGAGATCAACATACCGCAGGAGTCGATACCCATCATCGCTCTCGGAGGCAGATTGGTGATTGCAATGCAGGTCTTACCGACCAGTTCTTCCGGCTCATAATATTCGTGAATACCACTCAAAATGACCCGATTTACGCCGGTTCCGTCGTCCAAAACGAACTTTAAGAGCTTTTTGGACTTCTTCACAGCTTCGCATTCCTTGACCTTTACGGCACGGAAATCACTCTTGGAGAAGGTGTCAAAATCGACCTGATCCTCAAACAAAGGCTCAATCTGAACATTGGAAAAATCAATTTTTTCTTCCACAACGGGAGCCGTCTGAGTAGCCTCCGCAGGAGCCGAAACTTCCTTGGAAACCTTCTTGTCAGAGTCCAACGGCTTCATTGTCGGGACGATTTAGGACATCGTTTCAATTCTTGCTATAACCCAACATAGTTCAAAATAAGTCGCAAATCAGATTTTTTCAAAATCCTACTTTACTTTATTTTCGATTAGTTTCGTGGGGGCTTTGTGTAAAAATTGATGTAAATGATGTAAATGCTCTAATCCACCAACTATGAAGTCCGTATCAATTTAATCTGTCAAACTGACTCTTTATTATACTCATTTTTGAAGTAGGAGTCAAGACCTTCAAATTCGGACTTCCTCAGTTCCTTCGTTACATCGGTATAGATGTTAAGCGTAGTTGAAATATCTTTATGACCGAGCGTGTCCTGAATGACCTTAACATTTACCCCTGCTTCGCACATTCTTGTTGTGAAAGTGTGCCTTAAAGAATGACAGCTAAAATGCGGGAGCAATACTTCTGCGTTTTCATCTTTCAATAACTGCTCGTCGTTGCAGTCACGGATAATGCGGCGGATTGCTTTGTTCAGGGTTGCCTGATGTTGCGGCTGACCAAAACGGTTGATGAAGATAAAATCGGTATATCCATCGACAGTCGCTTCGCAGTGAAGGTCGAGCAGTTCCTGCCTTTCCTTTTCCATTAAGAATGCTTCTTTGACGAAACCGAGCATAGGCACTTTTCTTCTTCCTGCCGGGGTTTTGGTCGTATTAACATTGAAGTAACAGCCACGCTTACTGCCCTCAGTACGGTGGTCATAGTAAACCAGCGTGTGGTTCACATCAATGATACCTTCTTCCAAATCAATATCGCACCATCTTAACCCTGTAACCTCTCCAACACGAAGTCCCGTACCAATCATAACCGCAAACACCGGATACCAATACTTTGATGTAGGAGAGTTTTTCAGATAGTCAAGAAACAACTCCTGCTCCGGCTTTGTTAAGGCTCTACGCTTCTCGGTCTGAAAACAATGGGACTGTTTCAACTCTTTAAGCACATTGTTTGACGGGTTATTCCTGATGTAGTCATCATCGACCGCCATATCCAAAATCTGATGGAGAACCGTATGAATATTATCAATGGTCGCTGGCTTTAGATGGCGTTCGTCTGCAAGGTAATTATAGAACCTCTTTATATCTGTTTTTCTCAGAGAAGATACAGTCTTTGAGCCTATCTGATGACGGACAAAGGTCTCATACATATACTTGTAGTTTTCAAAGGTGTTGTTTTTCAGTCCTCGCTTCAAATCCTTCCAAAGCTCATATATGTCATTGACCGTTGTGTAACGAGCTTCTGCCTTAATGCCATCGCTCTTGTCTTTTGCGATTTGTTCCTCTTTGTATCGCAGTTCATCAAGTGTCTTGGCATACACATAACGCCTTTTGTGGTTGGCGTCCGTCCAACTGAAATGGTATGTACCATCGGCTCTCTGTGATTCGCCTGTACGAAGCACTACTCTTGATTTGTCTTTTCTTTTTGTTCTTGGCATAATTTTTCCTCCCTTAAATGCGAAATTGCTTATCAAGATAATCAATAAATTTGTCTCGGATTACACAGACCTGAACACCGTTAGTGACAGCAAAGGGACAATCACCCTTCATTATGATTTGCCTGATTTTTGTCCTACCTATACCGGTGTACTCGGCTGCTTCCTCAACAGTTAAAACATTCTTCTCCCAAAAGGGAGCTTTTTCTTTACGCTTTTCGAGTAAGGCTCTGTAAGCTAAAACACCGTTGTCCATAAGCCCTCCTTCCTATATTGAGTACATTTTCTCAATGTACTCATCAAAAACTCGTCTCTTAATCATTCGTCTGTTTCCTACCCACAGCACGAACGAACATTTTTCTTGGCTTGTCATCTCATAAAGTTTGTCTCTGCCTATGCCTGTGTAAGCGGTCGCTTCATCAATCGTAAGGTAAGGCTTAACCCAAACCGGCACGGTTTCCACCCGATTGCCTGAATTATTCAATTCAGTCTGCTTATTTCCCATAACACCACCTCCGTCAGAGGGAATACTGCGATGACAGGTATTCCTCAAATTGTTTTCTTTTAATCAATCGCTTTGCTCCGTTCCAAAGAACGAAAGGACAATCTTCGCTATTCGATAGTTCTTTTATCTTTGATGTGCCAATGCCCGAATATTCCGAAGCTTCTTCAACCGTAAGATTCATTTTCTTCCAAATTGGGACACTCGGCATATTGGATTTAAGCTGTTTGTCAGACATACGCTGTAACCTCCTTCCTTTGGTGATTACAGCATACTCAAAAGTCTGCGGTAAGCCAATTATGCGAATCGGCTCATCGCAGACTTGACTTTTTTCTTAAATCGAGTATTGCCTTTCGATAAATTCGTCAAAGACTTTCCTTTTAATCATTCTTCTGCTACCAATCCAAAGAACAAAAGGACAATCCTGACTTTCCGTCATTTCATAGAGTTTTCCCATTCCAATACCGGAATAAGCTGCCGCCTCCTCAATAGACAGGTTTGGTTTACACCAAAGAGGAATATCGTAACGCTTCTTCTTTTCACTGCTATTTGACATTCCTGCACCCCTTTCCTTTGACCGAGGTGCGTTTGTCATAAACGATATAATCCCAACCGCTGTTATTGCACTTATCGCAGTTGTCTTTGCTTTTCGCAAAAAGGTCAAGACGCCTGACAACATAATTCGGGTCGTGGATATAGTCGCTCAGGCACTTGGGACATAAGCAGCGAACATCTCCGTTTCTGTCTGTGTTGTAAATCCATAAACCGAAAGTCTTTTTAAGAGCTGCGTTAATTTGCTTCCAAAGCCTTTCGTCGTTTACCGAACCAATGTAGTCTGTCAGTTCGTCCTTATTGACGGTTTGTATCTGTTCAAGAAGAACCATTGACGGCTTCTTCAGACCGAAGTCCTCACCCAAAATGATGTGTGAAGGAAGATACTTCTTTTTCATCACAGCCGTAACAGCAGCAACAATAATTGTCGGAGCATTTGCATTAAAGTTGTCCGCCTGAATTACCATTACAGGTCTCTCTCCCGACTGGACAGACCCCTCTCTTTTTCCAAAATCGTAGTAGAATAAATCTCCACGCTGAATTTCTTTTCTCTGCATTTATGTATAACCTCTCTGTTCATTTAGTTTTGAAAGTGCATTTCTTATCCGGAATTGAAATAACCCCTTCACTCATTTGGACAAAGGGGGTCAAAATGCACACCCAAAATCAGAGGTTTTCATAAAATTTCTTGAAATTTTTTCTTGCGGCGGCAATCGACTTATCTACAACGCTGTAATATACGCCTTCTTCCTTTGCGATTTTTCTTGAACTCATACCTAACAAAATCGCTTTAATCATTCTTTCTCTCTGAACGGGTTTCAGCATTTCCAATACCTTTCTGACTTTTGCAATTTCTAACTGTCGAAGCTGTTCCTTTTCTTCCTCAATCCGTTCTTCCTCCGCCTGCTCAAACGGGTCAACAAACGGAGTAATCAGTTCCCGGTGGAACTGTTCAGAGATGTCATCTTCATAGCCGTACACATCGATTGTTCTTTTTGCTCGCTTTTCGTACTTATCATTGTTTCTGTATGACTCGTCAATCACTTCGCCCTGAGCCATAGAAAGCAGAATGAACGGGGTGTACCGGCGGATAACATCAGGGTATTTAACCCACAATTCTTCTTCCGCCAGTTCTGTTACAATCGCCCATTTCTCCGTGCCGGTGTAACCGTGGTATTCATACCGCAGATTGATGAGTTTGCAGTCGTTCGCAAATAATAATTCCTGTTGTTCTAATGTAAGTTTTGTCATTGTCGTAATCTCCTTAAATTTGAATTTTTGAATTTGGTTGAAATCAAAAATTCGGAGATTACGGATACTTGGCGATATATGCCAGCCACTTATATGTCACGGTCTTGCTCCTTTCGGGAGCGACAAAAAAGCCGGACACCAAGAACATTAGGATATTTCTATCCCTTAATTCTCAGCGTCCGGCAATTTGATGACTCAGGAGCTTTCGCTCAAGGACTCGTGGCTCGGTACATCTGCCCGATATTTAATTGTTCGCTCTGTTATTACTTCTTGTTAATCTGTACTTGACCGTTCCCTTGCGTAGGGACAGGTCAACCTCTACTACTCTGTGGCAGTTCGGACATTTCAGTTCAATAACACCTGTTGTCATTGTTACCTTGTCGAAAATACGCCAGCCACAGTTTTTGCACCTTACGATTATCTTTTGTTCCAACGATTTCATAGCTCGCTCACCTCCGGATAAACCGTAACCAAATCAAAAGGATTATCAAGATACTCCTTTTTCAGTAGTCCGAGCTGTTTCATTCGTATGGCAAGTGCTTTTTTGGAACACCCTAAAAAATCGGCAAGTGCGTCAAACCTTTTATATACGCTCGGATAGTATATCTTGTTCAGGCATTCAATCTTTTCGCCGAGACTGAACAGATACATTCCTTGTTTTATGAGGTTTTCAGGAAGAAGAATAGCAGCTCCAAGCGTGTTTGCCTGCCATTCCTCCCAATCGGATATTGGCTTATTCCTCTCGGAATTTGCCTTGCAATAATGTACTCCGGCAGATTTCTGTGTTACACCGTAATCATGCGGGAACAACATCTTGAATATCTGATGGCTGCCCTCGTGCATTAAGGTAAAGTTCTTTCTGCCTTTCAGCTTGCTGTCAAAGTTCAAGTCCTTTTCCACAAGAACGGTTTTCCCGTCCAAAAAGAAAAAGGCTTCGTTATCATCATCTTCAAATACCTGAACACCCATTTCCGTAAATGAGGTCATTCCGAGAATACTACCGTCATAGGATAGGTGCTGGTATTCGACATTCAATCCGAGAACCTTCTCCAAGAGAAGCTCCGGGTCAATTCTGTATATTTGTGTGTTACGGACATCAGGAAGTGCCATATATGCCTGAACATACTTGTCGGCAATCGCTTCGATGTCAAATCTCGATAAATGTTTCAAGTTACAAAACCTCCTACCATTAGGATTTTGCTTCTACAAACCACTTTCCGTTTTCTTCGTCGAACAGAAATGTGGGCTTGCCGCAAATCTGTACCGTGTAGCGGATACCGGTTCCTCCGACTTTGGTGGAAGCCGCACGGCATTTCTGAATTACACGGTCTATCTCATATTTTTCATCATTCTCAAACTTGATGAAATTCGGACGAGCCGTCCCATCAGGTCTGTGTGTTACATTTACTTCAACATAAACTTTTCTTCTATCGGATTCCATTTTTATACCTCGTAATTTCTCAAAGTCAAAACTAATCTTCCCAAGTGCTTGTATCCGTCGATGTTCTTATCCGACACCCTGTACTTAGGTCGGTCATCTCCGGCAGTATTGATGTAACAGGAAAGCCTTCCTTTCTTAAAGCGTTTTTTCCGGTCAAAGAACAGGAACATTCCCTCATATATACCGTAGTCGGTAAAATGGTTTCCGCCGTCCGCACGGAAGATAACAATATCTTCGCTGCACCCCTGCAAAAAGCAGTCGGGTATCGTAACATAAGCCGTAACCTCTTTTTCGTCAATCACATTAAGCCCTCCTTAACCGACCATACCTGTCGGCATAGTGATTTCAGCTTTTTTCGGTGGTAGCCGCAGGTTCTGACACAGAACCCCATTACTTATGCTGTCCTTTCCGAAACGCCGTCTGATTTCTTCAACACACTTTTCCATTCGCTCCAATTTGTCCTGCTTGGCGGCGTCCATAAACATATCTATTTGACGGGGCGTGTCTTGTGGAACAAGATTTATGGCTTGTACCGTCACAGAACGGATAGGGTTATTCCACCCATATCTTTTTTCAAACAACTGAAAAGCGGTCTTTGCAATAATCATCGGAGACTGTGTAGGAAGTGCAATCTTCGTCTGCCATTGCCTTGTATTGAGTGTGTTGTCTCTAATATGTATTGCGACACCTTCTGCACTCAGTCCGTGAACACGGAGCTTGTGTCCGATGTCTTGGGTTAACTCGAGAAACACGGGCCACACCTGCTCCGGTTTCTCTAAGTCTGCTACCGTTGTTATACCGTGTCCTACGCTTTTTATAGGAGAAACGAAGTCTTTCTTGGCAACAAGGGAAAGGTCGTTACCATTGGCATAGTTCCATAAAACTACTCCGTTCTTTCCTAATCTTCTGCGTAAGAACTCAGGGTCGGTATTCGCTAAATCCCCGATGGTACGAATACAATAGCTGTCAAGCACTCGCTGGGTTGCCCGTCCTACACCGAGCAGGTCAGCGGCAGGAAGTCCCCAAATCTTTTCTTTGAATGTGTCCTTTGGAATTACGGTTACTGCGTCCGGTTTCATCATATCCGAGCCGAGCTTCGCAAATATCTTATTAAAGGAAACACCCACAGAAATCGTCAAGCCGAGTTCAAACTTCATAGTCTCACGAATTTCATTTGCCACCTTTTCCGGCGAACCGAAAAGGCTTTCTGTCCCGCTAATATCCAGCCAACACTCGTCCATACCATACGGTTCAACTTGGTCGGTATATCGCTCATAAACGCTTCTCGCAAGCTTTGAGTATTTGATATACTCCTCATAATGGGGCGGCACTACAACCAAGTCCTTGCACTTCTGTTTAGCCTGCCATACTGCGTCCCCGGTTTTCACATCAAAAGCCTTTGCTTTGTAGTTCTTTGCAAGCACGATACCGTGTCGTTCCTCCACAGAGCCGCAGACAGCAATCGGATATTTCTTCAATGCGGGGTCGAGCATACATTCGACGCTGGCATAGAAGTTATTCATATCACAATGAAGTATGCTTCGTAACATTTTTAGAACCCCCTTGACATTTTGGGTAGTTTGGTGTACACTATGTGTAGTTCAACTTCCCAATTCATATTATATACACTTCAACTGTACTTGTCAAGAGCAAATGGATATTTCAACTGTAAATATTCTTTTAAGGAGTGAAATCACAATGACATTCGGTGAAAAAGTCAAGGCTGAAAGAACAAAGCTTGGTATGAGTCAAGATGAGTTGGCAGCTAAAATCGGCGTAACCCGACGCATAATTGGTTCTTATGAAAATGATAAATCCCGTCCGAGAGGAATGGAAAGATATAAGAAGCTGGCAGAATCCTTAAATGTAAATGTGAATTATCTGCTGTCTGAGGACGACGCTTTCATCGCCGATGTAGAGGATAAGTACGGACGCAGAGGAGCAAGACAGGCTCAGGAGTTGCTTGCAGAAGTTACCGGTCTGTTTGCCGGCGGCGAAATGGCTGACGAGGATATGCGTGAAATGGTTGACGCCATTCAGGAAGCCTATCTTATTGCAAAGAAAAACAATAAAAAATACACCCCGAAGAAATACCGCAAAGACGAGTAATCCTCGAAGTGAACTAAGTCCAATATATGGGACATATAATAGTTTATAATTTATTATAGGGTTAATATCCGATATACTATAATATGGGAGGTGAGCCGGATTGGGGTATTACACTACGGCTGAGATTGTGAAAATCGTAAACAAGCTCATTGACCGCTGCGGTACTCGTGACCCATACAAGGTCGCAAAAGAGCTTGGTATCAATATAATCTACCGAAATTTTGACAAGCAGCGTGGAGCATATAAAGTTATTCTGAAGAACCGCTTTGTTTTTCTTAAAAACGGTATGCACCCGGTCGTGGAGCAGATAGTGCTATGGCACGAAATCGGACACGATGTTCTCCACAGGCAAGAAGCGGTTGCTGTCGGCGGGTTCAAAGAGTTCAACATCTTTGATATGAGAGAGAACCGTATGGAGTATGAAGCAAATATCTTCGCTTCTCAGGCTTCGCTCCCGGACGACACCATTTTGGAATACATTGAAAACGGCTATGACATTCAGCAGATTGCACGGGCAATGTGTTCTGACATAAACCTGATTGCTCTGAAAGTGGATACGCTGATTGCACAGGGCTATCAACTTCGCAAACAGGAACACCAAAACGATTTTCTTAAATACAATCACAAAATGTAAGACCGTCAAGTCTCGAATGTTGAGATTTGACGGTCTTTTCGTTATTTATTACATTTTTCTTTATAATCTTCGCCCCAACTCCACATAGCGTCGAGAATAGGTTTCAAGCTTTGTCCCAATTCTGTCAGAGAGTATTCTACTCTCGGCGGAACTTCAGCATACACTTTTCGATTAACGAGTCCGTTTTCTTCCATATCACGAAGCTGAGCAGTCAAAACCTTTTGAGAAACGCTGCCGATTGATTTTTTTAATTCACCGAAACGCTTTGTACCCGGCAGTAATGCTCATGTACGGTAAAGAAGCAAGCAACCGAAAACAATAGATAGACCGCCAGCACTACACTATTCCGAACCAAAGACCAAAAGATAAGCATTTTGAGAAAATCTAAACTTTTGGATTTTCCTACAATGCCGACTACGGCGGAATCCCTCCCACTCCTTATATATTTCTTTCTGTATACATTGAATTTGTATTTAGTAAAATGCAGACAACACCACGGATCGGCTTTTGGCTGGACAATTCCAACCAAACACCACAGCAGACAGCAGAAACCATTCTGAACGCCAGGAAGCCGGTATGATTGTTACATATAAGGGGAAGAAAAATTTCTTTTAGGTACTTGCTTTCCTAAAACTGATGTGATATAATAGCTTCATTCCAGAAAAGGAGTTAATAAATATGCGGCAAGGTATTCTTAAATAAACTGTCAATTTGATAGTGGGAACAAAAAGTAGCAGTCCCGTTTCACTTTTAATATGGGGCTTAGTTTTTTGTACCCAGTTTAAGAATACTTTTATCATGTAATTTTATATGCCCGAAAACATATAAGTGTTTTGGGGCTATTGGAGTTATTTACCCAGTGATAGGAGTATTTATCACTGGGTATTTTTATGCCCTTTTTTGGGTGTTGATAGGAGGAAAATCACATGAAAATAATTAACTTAGGCATTCTGGCTCACGTTGACGCAGGAAAGACAACATTAACGGAAAGTTTATTGTATACCAGTGGTGCAATTGCAGAACTAGGGAGCGTAGATGAAGGCACAACAAGGACAGATACAATGAATTTGGAGCGTCAAAGGGGAATCACTATCCAGACAGCAGTGACATCTTTTCAGTGGGAGGATGTAAAAGTCAACATTATAGATACGCCAGGCCATATGGATTTTTTGGCGGAAGTATACCGTTCTTTATCCGTATTAGACGGAGCAGTATTATTAGTTTCTGCAAAGGATGGCATACAGGCACAGACCCGTATACTGTTTCATGCACTACAGATAATGAAGATTCCGACAATTTTTTTCATCAATAAAATTGACCAAGAGGGGATTGATTTGCCAATGGTATATCGGGAAATGAAAGCAAAGCTTTCTTCGGAAATTATAGTGAAGCAAAAGGTTGGGCAGCATCCCCATATAAATGTAACGGACAATGACGATATGGAACAGTGGGATGCGGTAATTATGGGAAACGATGAACTATTAGAGAAATATATGTCAGGGAAACCGTTTAAAATGTCAGAACTGGAACAGGAAGAAAACAGGAGATTCCAAAACGGAACGTTATTTCCCGTTTATCACGGAAGCGCTAAAAACAATCTGGGGATTCGGCAGCTTATAGAAGTAATTGCCAGTAAATTTTATTCATCAACGCCTGAAGGTCAATCTGAACTATGCGGGCAGGTTTTTAAGATTGAATATTCAGAGAAAAGGCGGCGTTTTGTTTATGTGCGTATATATAGCGGAACATTGCATTTGAGGGATGTTATTAGAATATCTGAAAAAGAGAAAATAAAAATCACAGAAATGTGTATTCCGTCAAATGGTGAAATCGTCCCGGCTGACCATGCCTGTCCGGGAGAAATTGTTATTTTAGCTGATGATACTTTGAAACTGAACGACATTCTGGGAAATGAAAAACTCCTGCCTCACAAAACATGGATTGATAATCCCATGCCATTACTTCGGACAACGGTAGAGCCGCAAAAGCCGGAGCAAAGGGAAGCCCTGTTAAATGCCCTCGCAGAGATTGCTGATACAGACCCTCTTTTGCATTTTGACATTGATACTGTTACACATGAGATTATGTTATCTTTTTTGGGGAATGTGCAGATGGAAGTCATTTGTGCCATCCTTGAGGAAAAATATCATGTGGAGGCAGAAATAAAAGAGCCTACTGTTATATATATGGAAAGACCGCTTAGAAAAGCAGAATATACCATCCACATAGAAGTCCCGCCAAATCCTTTCTGGGCTTCTGTCGGGTTGTCCATAGAGCCGCTCCCTATTGGAAGCGGAGTGCAGTATGAAAGCAGAGTTTCACTTGGATATTTAAATCAATCGTTCCAAAATGCGGTTATGGAGGGGGTTCTTTATGGCTGCGAGCAGGGGCTGTATGGATGGAAAGTGACAGACTGTAAAATCTGTTTTGAATATGGATTGTATTATAGTCCTGTAAGTACCCCCGCAGACTTTCGGCTGCTTTCCCCTATCGTATTGGAGCAGGCTTTAAAAAAAGCAGGGACAGAACTATTAGAGCCATATCTCCACTTTGAAATTTATGCACCGCAGGAATATCTCTCACGGGCGTATCATGATGCTCCAAGGTATTGTGCAGATATTGTAAGTACTCAGATAAAGAATGACGAGGTCATTCTGAAAGGAGAAATCCCTGCTAGATGTATTCAAGAATACAGGAACGATTTAACTTATTTCACAAATGGGCAGGGAGTCTGCTTGACAGAGTTAAAAGGATACCAGCCAGCTATTGGTAAATTTATTTGCCAACCCCGCCGCCCGAATAGCCGTATAGATAAGGTTCGGCATATGTTCCACAAGTTAGCTTAACAGCTTGCAAAAACTGAAAAAACAGAAACAAGTCTTTTAACGGCGCTTTGGGCGCTTTAGGAGGCCTTTTCTAAAATCACTGTTAGAAAGGGCTGAGAAGCTTGTTTCACAAAACAACCCACTGATTCGTAAAGGAGGATGTAACTTCATGTTTGCTAAAAATTCAAAGGCATATTCTGTCTACCTGCTGTTCCGATTTGTCTGTTCCCTGGCGGTTTCTATGTCCACAGTGCTTTCCATCGTGTACCACCTGGAGGTGGTGCAGCTGGATGCTTTCCAGCTTGTCCTGGTAGGGACGGTTCAGGAGACCTCCTGCTTTCTGTTCGAGATGCCCACCGGTGTGGTGGCGGATTTGTATAGCCGTCGGCGCTCGGTGCTGATTGGAATGTTCCTCTACGGCCTGGGCTTTCTGATGGAGGGTGCGCTACCGTGGTTCGCGCCGGTTCTGCTGGCCCAGGTTGTCTGGGGTTGCGGTGATACCTTCATCACCGGCGCTCTGGAGGCGTGGATTGCCTCGGAGGAAGAGGACAAACCCATAGACAAGGTGTTCCTGCGGGGCAGTCAAATGGGGCAAATCGGCGGCGTTCTGGGCGTGGTGCTGGGCACACTGCTGGGAAACATAAACCTGCAAATGCCTCTCGTCTTGGGGGGCAGTTTGTGCTTGTTGTTGGGGCTGGTGTTGGGTCGCATCATGCCAGAAACCAACTTCTCCCCTGCTATTGAGGAACGGCAGGGCTTGCTTAAAGACTTTGTCTGCCTGTTCAAGCTCAACCTGGGCTTTGTGAAAGGCGCACCTGTGTTGCTGGCGCTCTTAGCAATCACACTATGCGGGGGACTTGCCAGTGAAGGCTTTGACCGGCTCTCCACCGCTCATTTTCTGGATGACACGGTAATACCCGTTATCGGGCCGCTGAACAGCGTCACTTGGTTCGGTGTTATCAGTCTTATCGGCAACGGCTTAGGTATTCTGGCTTCTCAGTTGCTCATCGCCCGCATGGAGAAAAAAGGGACTGTCAGCCGAACCAGTGTGGTCATGTCCACCAGCGCCGGGTATATCCTGTGCCTGGTTCTCTTCGCGGTGGGGCGGAGCTTTTGGTTCATGTTGTTGATGTTCCTGCTGGCGGGGCTTATGCGCACCATCAAGGAGCCTGTGCTGGCCGCCTGGATGAACGACCATGTGGATGAGAAAATGCGCGCCACACTCTTTTCCACCAGCGGACAGCTGGACTCTTTCGGGCAGATCATCGGCGGGCCTATTGTGGGGCTGGTAGCCCAGCAGGTGTCCATACCCTGGGGGCTGGTCTGTACCGCTTTCCTGCTGTTGCCCGCGCTGTTCTTAGTGCCGGTGGCGGGAAAGAAGCGGGATTGATATGGCATAGTTAAGTTTACTGACGAGCGGGAGATTACTTCCGCTCGTCTTCATTTAGTAGCGCAAAATTTGAGGACTCTTTATTTCCTTATTCGGTATAGCGGAGGCGGCTGTCAATTCGACATAATTTTCTTGTGATACTTTACCGTACATGAGCATTGTATTCTGGTTATTTATCTATCTTAGAAACAGAAGATTTAGTTCAAATGGACATTTCAATTTACTTTACGGGCAAAATTATTTACGATACAAAAGAGTAACAAATTCCAGTTTGTCGGGTAAATAGCAAACCCAGCCGAGCCAGTCAACGATAAAATGAACGCCGCTTCGCGCCGTCGTTGACAGCCCCGCCCGTCTTTGCTGGTAGGCAATCAAGGGGCGACAGCAAGGAGTACTGCCGCCCCGCACTATTATTCAGAGAGGGGGAATTTCCATGACCGAAGATGAAGCCTACAAGGTGCATATCCAGTACACATTCAATGCCTTTTGCAAGGTAGTCATTCGTCACGCAGCCATAGATAAAATCTTGAAGCTGCGCCGGAGGTGGGAACGGGAAGTTTCCCTTGATTATCTGATGAGTGAAAAGTTTGTCCAGCTTGCCGAGCCGGAGTAGCTTGAAGAATATCTTTTTACCGCCTGCGGCCAGACCGCCGTTCTGTATCATGCGGAGCTTGCCGCCGCCCTTGCCCTTTTGCCGGAGCAGACGCAGGAAGAAATTTTTCGTTACTATTTCCTGCGCCAGCCGCAGCGAGTGATCGGCGTACATATTGGCCGGACACGCAGCACAGCGGGGCGGCATATCCGGCTTGCCTTGCAGCGGTTAAGGCGGCTCATGGAGGGAAATGACTATGAGTAAACTTCTCCCCTATGAAACAATCGTCAAAGCCCATGAGGGCGACCCGGACGCAATCGACACCATTCTTTCCCACTATGCCGGATATATCCGCTACTGTTCCAAAGTACACGGGAAAGTCAACGCCGAAGTTGAGGAACATATAAAGCAACAGCTCATTGCCGCCCTGTTCAAATTTCGCTTTGACCGATAAACAAAGAACAAACACTGGCTGTCATTAGCGGTTTCACTCCAGCCAGTTTACAATTCATCTATTCCTAAAGGAAGCAGGTCATAGTATAATAGAACCAACGACAAATATACTTTTAGGGGAGATATAGCAATATGAAAAGTAATAAATACTTAACTATTGGCTTATTAACAGGATTTATTGTCGGTGGTTGCATAGGTGTGTTGGCATGGGCGTTTTTGCAAAATCTTTTTGCTATTTCTATTTGTGCAGGTATCGGAATGTTGATTGGAATTGTTATAGGTACATTGATTGATTATGAAAAAAATAATCATCAAGAGAAATAGAAAAAATGCACAATGCCTTAAAGGGAAAACAGGAATTTATTGTGCTATCCATCATCGGGCCAACCTGACCTGAACTTTCAAAACTGAATATCCACCGCCCATCGGCGGCCAGCGAAAGCAGTAAGTCTGAAAAAGATTTGCTGCTTTTTTCTTTATCCGTTTGGCAAAATCGCAAAGTCATCCGTAGTAGGTAGGTGAAGCCGGAAACAAAAAATTTTCTGCGGCGGTAGCCAAATCTGCATTTTCTGTATTTCTAAGGCAAAGGAAAATTTGAGAAAATTCCCGGCAAGCGGGTAGCTGGCGGCCTTTGAAATGTATCTTTAGCGGAAAGAAAGAACTGCGGGTAAAAATCGCCCCACGCCGTAAGATTTTTGCAGAAATCCGGCCAAAACAGGCGGCAGCTATACGAGTAGTAAGTGCAAGGGGAAATCTACGGCTTACTTAGAGCAAGTTTCTACCACGGTGCCAAAATCCGCAATTCTGCGGTTTTGCCCCTCGCGGGAAACTTGTTGGGGAGTGCCTTCCCCAAACCCTGCTATGCGGCTTACGCCGCAAAAATATTTCTGTCCGGCAGACAGGAAATGCCCCGAAAATAGCTAACAGACCAGCCCATTTTTTGTGATAAGTGAAAGGAGGTTTACAGCCCATGCCGAAGCGATACAACACCCCCCACCGCAGCCATGTTGTGAAAACCCGGCTGACCGATGAAGAATACGCCGACTTCACAGAACGGCTTGCGCCCTATGGTATCAGTGATTTTGAATAATGTACTTGATGGCTACTCAAACGAGCAGCCATCTTTTTTTAATATGCCGGAATACCGTATCCGTAGATAACAGAGCTTCCGACAGGGTATGTTTTGGTTCTGCAAGTATCGCCTGAGTTGCCCTCGACGGTATAGACTGTACCGTTCTCGCATCTTTGAACAATACCGGTGTGGTCTGTCACACCGTCGCCCTCCCAGTCAAAGAAGATGATTGTACCGGGCGAAGGTTCATACGAACCGTCTGCCCATTGTCCTCGGTCTCTGAACCATTGAACGCCGTTTACACAGCCGGCATACTTTGGAATAATACCGGCGTCGATATATCCGCACTCGTTGGCACACCAAGAAACGAAGCAGGCACACCATTCTACACGGGAGTCAAATCCGTACCAAGACCAGTAAGGCTGACCGCCTACATTACCAACCTGAGACAGAGCAACCGTTACGATTTGGTCGTCGCTATATCCGATACCGTAAAGCACCTGAGACCATAGCTGGTTGTTTTTGTCCTTTAGCAGCTCGGCAAGATACTCTTTCTGCTCCTGATTAAAGCCATACATAGCCGCCATTTCATCAACAGTCTTGTGCGATACCGTGATATACAGGAAAGTTTCGGTTACAGTGGTTTCGGTCTGTACGATATTGCCTTGTCCGTCGTCGCTTTCTTCGATTTCGGTATGGGTTTTCGTTTCAGTTCGGGAAGAAATATCGTTCATCTCCCAAAAAATATCCGACAGTAGCTGCTTCTTTGTTTCATCAACCGTAGCAACCTCCATCGGATTATCGGGGTCGGTATTCACTTTAACGGAATAGACCGCAAGAACTTCTTTCCACACAGCTCGGCTTCCACTCATTTCAAGCACATCATAGCTTACAGAGTTCTTTTCCTGCTCCAATCGGTCATCATATTCTTGATTGATTTCCTGAACGACTGTCTGCATTGACATTCCCGTGCCGGAATCCTCTCCCGAAAAGAAGATACCGAACACAGAACCCGCAATTAATGCGACAAGGCATAGAACAATAATAACTACCACCGCAACCCAACCGCCGGCAGCGATGGCGGCAACAAGACCTTTTACCGCCGCTATGATTGCTTTTACTGCGGCAACGGTGGCTTTGGCTGCGGCTTTAATCGTAGCGGCAGTTGCTTTGGCTGTGGCTTTTGCTGCCTGTGCCGCTTTCTGCGAAGCCTTAACCGTCGCCTGAGCTGTTTTCTGTGCCGCTTTCGCCGCTTGCTGACTGGTTTTTATCGCAGTCTTTGCAGTCTGTTCAGCCGTCTTAACTGATTTCTGTGCGGTTTTGGTTGCTTCTTTTCCGGCAAACTTAATGGTTTTCTTTCCGGAGGAAGTGGCAGACTGCTTTATGGTCTTTTCCGCCTTGTCAACAGTCTTAATCGCAGAGCTTGTGTTATGCGAAGCCTGTTTTCGTAAAGACTGCTCGGCTCGCTGTTGCTTGAAACGCTGAATACCGTCCTTTGCGGTGCGGATATTCTCTTTTGTGGTTTCAAGTCCCTTTCGTCCCGCCTTGTCAAACGCATAAGCACCATCGTGAACCACCTCGTCAATACCGCTTTCCAGCTTATCGGAAGCGTATTCCTCGGCTGAACTGCTGTTAGCATTTACCGACCGCTCCGCCTTTTCTTTGGTTGCGATATACGCCTGCTTCATTCGTTGGGTTGCAACGGCAGCCTTATCTATGGTTCGTATCGTACCTTTTGCATTGTCTTTCGTTTTAATATCAGCCATACAATCCCTCCTTCCTATGCAGGCTGAACCACTTGTTGTGTTATTCGTTAATGAGCTTCGCCACTACAACAAGTCTGCCGTTTGTCCGGGAATACTCACAGGTGGAAAGGGTCAGGAGCTTGTCGCCGTATTCGGTGGTTACGCCCGTATCGTAAAGCGACAGTTCCTTGCACCTCTCAACATAGGCTGTGAAATCATCGGCGGTCTCAGCATTGACGAACTGATAATATTTGAAGCTGTCGGGACTATCCGTATATACTACGGTTTTGAACACGGCAATTACTTCATAGGTCTGTCTGTCGGTCAGCGTATCAAAGGATACTGTTTTGTGCTTTTCCCAAAAGCTCTTGTCCTTGAATTTCATAAGACCGGCGAACATAGAGCCGTCGTTCATATGATGACCGTAGATAATGATATTGTCGCTTGGCAGTTCCATATCGCAGTTTTCCTGAACATAAGGACAGCCGTAGTCGGTGTATGCCTTATCAAAGCCGTGCTTCAGATAGAAGTTCGGGTTGTCCTTTGACTGCATAACGGGATAATTGATTTTTGTGTCCTCAACCTTAATCCAGCCGACCATATCGTTGTTTTGCAGATAAAGCTCCTGATACTCTGGGATAAAGGTTTTTTCTTCGGAGTAGTTCATCGGCTCTTTGGTTTCTTCAGGCTCGGTCTCCACAACCTCAATCAGATTGTCGTACATCTCCGCCTGCTTTGCAGAGTCGTAATAGTGCTTGATGAGAAAACCTGAACTGACGGCAAATACAATACTGAAAGCACAGATTATTGCAATATAGATTTTGTTTTTCATAGGTGTTTCCTTTCTCATATACAGAATAGGGCAAGGGTTATACACCCTCGCCCGGTTTGGTTGTCATCAGCTTATACAGTTTCGTATTCTTCGGGAACTTATTTGCAAACGGCACAAGCGAACTGCCGACCTTAATCAGTCCGTGTCCTGCGTCAACATTCGTGATATATGAAAGCTGGAGGTCGGAAATGTTAAGGAGCTTGGCAAGCTCAATTCTGTCGGTTGACGCCTGATTGAGCATAATCAAAAACTCGCTGTTTGCAAGCATAGTTCTTGCCGTATGGCTATGCAAAAGGTCGTCCACATTCTGCGTAATGCCGGTGGCGTAAGCACCGTACTTTCTCACACGCTTCCAAAGAGTAAACAGGAAGTTTGCGGAGTATTCGTGCTGGAACAGAAGATAGATTTCATCAATGAAGATGAATGTCTGCTTACCCTTAGCACGGTTCTGTGTAATACGGTTCAGAATAGAGTCAAGGACAACAAGCATACCGATAGGCATAAGCTGCTTGCCGAGGTCAAGAATGTCATAACAGATAAGTCGGTTATCCGTATCAACATTGGTCGGCTTTGCGAAGGTATTCAAAGAGCCGTGTGTAAACAGCTCGATAGCAAGGGCGATTTCTTTTGCTTCCGGCTCGTCCTGTTTCAAAAGCTCCGCACGGAAGTCCTGCAAAGTAGGAACTGTGCCGGTATAACCTCTCTGCTGATAGTCTCGGTAAACGCTCGCCGTACAACGGTCAATGATAGACTTCTGCTTTGCTCCGAGGTTTGTGCCGCCGATAAGCTGTTCGCAAAGGGACATAATGAACTCGGATTTCAGGATAACCGGGTTTGCACCGTCGCCGTATTCCTTGTTCATATCCATTGCATTGATATGGCTCGGAGAAGTAGCGGAAATATTGATGATTTCGCCGCCGAGAGCCTTTACAAGCTGCGAATACTCTCGCTCAGGGTCTATGATAATAACATCTGCGTTGGAGGAAAGAATGATATTTTCAATCTCTCCCTTTGCCGCAAAGGATTTACCGCCGCCGGATACGCCGAGAATAAAGGAGTTACCGTTGAGTAGCTGTCTGCGGTCGGCGATAATCATATTTTTGCTGATAACATTCTGACCGTAGTAAATGCCGTTTTCGTGGTAAATGTCCTGAACCCTGAACGGAATAAATACCGCAAGGCTTTCTGTGGTAAGGGTTCTGAATGCGTCAATCTTGCGTGTTCCAAAGGGCATAGCCGTATTCAGTCCGTCCATCTGCTGATACTTGAGAACGGCAAACTGGCACAAATGCTTTCTTGCCGTAGTAAGCAGAGCTTCGGTGTCGTTATCAAGCTGTTCTTTGGAGTCCGCAGTATGAACCATAGTGAGTACAGCGAACATCATTCGCTGATCACGAGTGGTAAGGTCATCAAGGAACTCCTTCATTTCCTTTTTCTGCTGTTCCATATCATAAGGAACGGTAGCGGAAAAGTTATTGTTCTGATTCTGCTTTCTCTGCCAGTTGGTAATGTTCGTCTCAACCCCAAGCAGTCTGCTCTCTGCTTCTCGCACGGCTTCATCGGTAGGAACGGGTACAATATCAATAGACATCATCAGGTTGCGATTCAGGTCGGTAAGCTCGGCTACCATACTGTCCTTGATATAGGAAGCGTACTCACGAAGAAAAAGGACTCTCCCGTAACGGTTTCCCATTTTGAAGTAGTCCTTTTCAAATTCCATTGTATCGGGGCAAACATAATCTTTGAAATCGTGTCCCTTTTTTCTCGTTTCCTTAATATTGAAGTGGTAGGCGGTTTCCTCCCCGACACGGAAGAAATCGTGGACAATTCTCAACCTCTCATCGGTTTCAAGCTCCACACATTTACTTCCGAGTCTTGCAAAGTGGGCAATCAGGTCAGCGCCGACACGGGCAAAATAGGTTCTTGCGTCCTCCACGCTCTTTTTGTTGATAGAGATAGTAACATACTTATCCTGAACGATGGCATTTGCACCGGTCGCCTTGTCGAGAAGCATTTTGTTATATTCCTCTCGGTAAACATCAAGCTCATCGCCGGTTTCGGGGATAAGAATGGTTTTCTCAAAGTCCAAACGGTTAAGCCGTCTGTTGTTGATAGTCAGCTTTGTAGTAGCTCCGCTGTCAAGAGAGTTGAGAAGCTCGGAGTATTCAAGGAACATTGCTTCCTTGTCCTCACGGCTTGCTACGGCAAAGTTAATATCCGTGAACTTAAAACTCTTGGAATACTTGTCCTTGCCCACACGGAAAATACCGTCATCATAGATTGCGGTAATGGGAATACAATCCTGTACGCCCTTTGGTACTACAAACTTTTCTTTGTCCTGCTTTAACAGGTTTGTAAGGGTTTTAATCATTGTTCTTATAAGCCTCCTTCTGTTTTTGTTCGATTGTCGGTTTCATCAATTCGTAATAGGTGTTGGTGGAATGAAAGACCAGCTTTTTCGGCATAAGGAACTCGGACTTTATCCACGCCCATATAAATTTCTCAGCCGTCATTCCGTTGTATTTCACAAAGCCGAGAGCCGCAAAAGGGGCAGCTCCCAAAATGCACACCCACGATACGGTTTCTGTTCCGAGGTACGGTTTTAGGAGGAAGTAAAGTCCTACCGCTACCGCACAGGCGAGGACAGAAAAAATGAACTGTCTGAGCGACAGTCCAAAAAACATTGACTCTGTGTAATTTCGTATCTCTCGGTTAATTTTGACTTCCATCAAAAGCTCCTTTCTCTGCGATATGCTTGTTTTGCGTGACGGATTTCATCAGAGCAGACGCAGGTGTCCGCAAGGCAAATTACATTGCCGTTTTTCTTTCCTCCGTAATACACACAATATTTGCAGTCGCAGTCGGCAGGCGTATAGCCCTGCCATCTATCGTTATTATTCTTGTTTTTCTTCATCAGAGAACCTCCCGTTATAAGCCCATCATTTCACGGATAATTCGGTCGCTCATCTTAACCGCACCGACAAGCACAAGCATATTGAATACCAGTTCTCCGATATATGCCCATACCTGAGTAACGGCTGCTGCGTCAGGGTTCACTACCGGCGGCGTAGAAGCAAATAGGGAGAATATGATACAAGCAAGTACAATTACTGCTCCCTCAAGCAAAACGGCACAGTAGCTCTTTATAAAGCTCTTACCCACATTCTGCGACGGTTCTCCGGCAAAAGTGGAAAGCGGTATCGGAGCGAGAGCCGTGTACATATACAGCTTGAAAAATCGTCCGTACACCGTCATTATCATAATGAACGACAAGACTGTTATAAAAAGTCCGCCGATAAGAGTAACCGCCCACAATGGGATACTTTCAAAAAATCCGCAGCTTTCAATGGTTGTTACCATTTCAGCAGGTAAGGTTGTTTGATTTGGCGTACCGAACCCAGCAGATGTCATAATGGTTGAAATCGTACCTTGTACGATGTCGAACAGGGCAAGCATAAGCTCCAGCCCGTAGGTAATCACACCTTTGGCAATGGCAAAGCGGATAAACAGCTTTAATGCGTGTTCCGGTTTCTTTACATCGGTAAAGCTTCCGCAGGTGCGAACCACACCGACAACAAAAAACAGAACAAGCAGGGCAAGACCGATAGCCTGAACCGCCCCGTTGATATTCACCATTACAGACCAAATACTGCCGCCTTTGAACTGTTGCGGCGAAGTGGTTAAGAGCTGCCATATTTCCGACAGCTTGCTGTTCCAAGTTTCAAGGGCATTTTCGAGGTTCTGAACTACCCAGTTATCGCTCATCTGTTTGCACCTCCTTTAAGATTAGGGGCATACCTGAAATGCCAGGTATGCCCCGTTTGATAACTGTGTTCTATTAACCGGTAATAAGGGTCAGGATTTCCTTTGCAAAGGTAATGATGATACCGCCTGCAAGAGTCAAAAAACCGTTGGCTCTCTGAGACGGGTCGTGAGACTTCAAAGAGAGACCGACCTGAACGATACCGAAGCCAAGCAGGATAAGACCGATGGCACGGATAAGTCCGAAGATGAAATCAGACAGGTTGTTGACCACGGCAATCGGGTCGCTGGCGGCAAAAGCGGTAACGCTCATGCCGCAGACAAGAGTTGCTGCTGCGACTACGCCGCAGTAAGCACGGAAGCCTTTCTGAGCCTTGCCGGTCATAGGCAGCTTCTGAGTGGTTTTCTTTTCGTTGTTCTTCTTAAAAATGTTCATTGTGTTTTCCTCCGTTAATATAAGTTTTTATTTACTTCAAAATCCTCATCGGACAGAAGCTCGTAATTGGTTTCTCCGTAGCTTTCCTCCGGAAGTTCTTCCGGGTCAATAGAAAGAACGGAAATTGATGAGTGCTTGATGGTAACTTCACCGTGCTTATAGGCAGAAGCCTTTCCATCGGTTGTAAGTGCCACATTCGGGTGCTTCAAGATGTCATACTTGAAGTCCATAACGGGGCGTTCTCCACGAATAAACAGAATTGCATATTGGTTATCAAGCATACGAACCTCATCGGGGGTAAGAAGCTCTCGACCGCTAATCTGATAATTGGTGGAGTAGTTGCCGCTTCGCCCGGTACTTTTTCCGAAAGTGTTGGTATCAATGGTTTCCTTGCCGAGAAGCTCGGACACATATTTGTGGGTGCTTTGCTCGTTGCCGCCGAGATATAAAAACTCGTCGCAGTTGCCGACAATACTTTCCCATTGCTTTTCAAACAAGGCTTTTAACTGAGCCAAGTTCTGCAAGATGATACTTACCGATACTCCACGAGAACGCATAACCGACAGTATCTTGTCAAAGTCATCGGGCAGGCTCACATTCGCAAATTCGTCCATCAGGAAATGAACAGGAACGGGAAGCGAGCCTCCGTGAATATGGTCGGCAGCATAGAACAACTGCTGAAAAAGCTGTGTGTAAAGGATAGATACCAAGAAGTTAAAGCTGGAATCGTTGTCCGGTATCAAAGCGAACAGAGCGACCTTTTTCTCTCCGAGCGATGGAAGGTCAAGCTCGTCTGTGGTAGTTAAAGAAGCAAGACTTTCAAGGTTGAACTTTTCCAGTCTTGCCGCAAGGGTTATCTGTATGGACTTTAAGGTTTTCGCCGCACCTGAATGATAGGAACGGTAATACTTCAAAGCAATGTGGTCGGGATTTGACATCTCCAATTCCGCAAACAGTTCATCAAGGGGGGAAGGTCTTGTGTCCTCCTCGTCCTCAATCGCACCGGCTCTGAGCATTTCCATTATCATTGCAAAGTTCTGTTCATCTTCGGGTGCTTCGTAATGAAGATAAAATACAAGTGCAAGCAGAAGCATTGAAGCCGAGGTATCCCAAAAGGGGTCTTGTGATTGACTTCCTTTCGGAGTGGTACTCTTAAAAAGGTTCGTCACGAGCTTTTGAACGTCGTTGTCATTCTGCAAATAGACAAACGGGTTATAGCAATGGCTTTTCTCCATTGAAATCAAATCGAGAACACGGACTTCATAGCCTTTGCTTTCAAGCAGCTTTCCGGTATCTCGGAGAATTTCGCCCTTTGGGTCAAGAATGACAAATGATGTGTTGCACTGCATAAGATTCGGCTTGCAGTAAAACCTTGTCTTACCGGCTCCCGAACCGCCGCACACAAGTGTGTTTAAGTTTCTTCGGTGCTTTTTCGCATTGAGTCCGATACAGACATTTTGTGTCATCAGCTTATTTGCAGAAGCCGGAGACTGTCTGTATTTTTTATTTACGGCTCTTGCGTTGCCCCATTTCGCAGAACCGTGTTCTTCACGCCTTCGGTAATTCTTCTGTGTTGAGAAGTAAATCCCGATACCCATTGCATAGCAGAGAAGCAAAACGAGGACAGTTTTTAGGCTGTCCTCGCATAGCTCTATATGGAATGGGGTGTTGAACGCTGTTAATAGGCTCGGCAGTATTTCCGGCAATCCTCCTTTTACAGAAGGTGCAATCAGAAGTGCCAGCCATACAACCGGGATAATACCGATGACGGAAAGAATAATAACAGACTGCCTTTCGTTATCTCGATTCACAGGAGCGTTCCTTTTCGATAACTCTGAACTTTTTCTTTGGGGCAGTTCCGACCTTGATGATGAGGTCGTCCACCGCATCGGTAGATTTACCCTCGTTCATCAAATCTGTTTTCTCATCGTTGAGAGAACGGATAATAATGCCGTGTTCATAATCGTCCAATGCGATATGATACATTTCTTCCTTCGCCATAGTCTCACCTTATCTTTCGTAGTCTTTGCTTCGTTCCTGCTTCTTCTTGTAAAGCTCATCGGAAACACGGGAGTGAATATCCTCCATTGCGTTTCTCGTTTTGGAAAGCTCATAGCGAATATCCTTCGGCTCTTTGCCGGCGAGCTTTTCGGGGATACGGTTGATAGCAAAATTCTGTGTATCGACGCCGTACTTCTTGCAAAGCATATAGCCGATACATACTGCCTGAAAGCCCATATCCGCTCTGCTGTAACTGTCGCTGTTGATGGAGAGCTGTGCGTGGCCAAGCTCCTGTGCTACGCACTGAGCGACCGCTACGCTGTCTCCCACATCACGCTTAACATACAAGGTCTGTTCCTCGTTGTTGTAAAACGCCGCCATATTGGGATACGGAAGCTCATTTGTTGCTTCCACTTCAACCGGAGAAGAATCCAGCATAACGGTAATGAGTGCTTTCGGGTCACGATTGACAGTCGGTGCAGGCGGTCTTTTGCCGTTGGTTTGAGAAACATCAAAGACCTTTTTCACATTGTAGGAAATGCCGGTTGTACCGTCTCTCTTTGCATACTCGACAGGTTCAAGAATGGAAATGCTTTTCGCACCTTTCTGAATTTTCACATTATCCTTGCTCCAGTCATCAAAGTTTTTGAGCTGGCTTGCTTCGGGAAGCTGCTTAAAAATCAGAAGTGCATTGACCGCAGAGTATCGGTCGAGACGGCTCTGCGTATCAAGGAAGGCTTTGAACTTTTCCGGGTCGGAAACGATAGCCTTTGCGGTGTCGTCCGCCATCTGATATACTGCTTCTTTTTCCGCTTTCATCTTCTCGGCATATTCCTCTTTGGAAAGTCGTTTGCTCTGCTGTCCTGCCTTAGCAGGGGTAAAATTGTTTGTCATTGTGATTACCTCTCTTTCACATTTTTGCTTTTGGGTTTCGGCTGCTGGTGTGCGGTCTGTGCCGGGGCGTTCTTGACCTCCGGCTTTGATACCTCCGGCTCTTTGCGTTCTGCTTCTTTCTGCTGCTTGGACTGTGCCTTATATCGGTCAAGCTTTGCTTTTACCGACGGCTTTCTCTGTCTGTCGCTTACAGTACCCTTATCAGTTTGCATATCTACCGGCTCGGAGTCGTGCCTTGACGGAGGGTTTTTGTCCGTTTTGGCGACTGTGGGGTTTGATTGGGAATACCCCTCTTTCTGAATAGGCTTTCTGACGGCTTCCTCAGTGATGATTTCGTTTTTGGTTTTTGTCGGCTTGTCTTTCTCCAAAGCTTCACGCTTTTCGACAGCCTTCTGAGACTCGGTGACAATCGCAGCCTTATCAACCTTACCGAGTTCAAATCTCTCAACGATTCTCTGAATTTTGGAAGCGTCCTCTGCACGGGCAATAATATCAATCGGTACATTATCGCCCTTTGTGTTTTTATCCCTGAGTACGCAGTATAGAACGCCGTAGCGTTTTGCCTGCTCGGTAAACTTCTTCAAGTCCTTGTTGGGGATAGAAAACACCTTCAGCTCCTTGCCCGACTTAATCATATTGGTAAGTCGAGCCTTGCCTTTTGTTTTCTGTTCCTGTTTGAGAACAGAGACTAAAAGAACGGCAATATTTTTAGCTGCCGCTCCGCTTAATTTTGCGGCTACTTCAAAGCCCTCAAGCGATAGCCTGACGACCTGTTCTGCCGCATCACCTCCGTTTGTCATTACGGTTCTGCTCCTTTCTTTCTTGTTTTTCTTCGTAAACTCTAACCGTTTCAAGGTTGGCTTCAATGACCTTTGACCTTTCGGCTATGTCATCACAAAGACCGACCTCTTTGCGGAGAGTCCACAGCTTGCTCGTGATTGCCGCAACCTGCTCTTTGACATTTGATAGCTCATCGTCACTCAAATTTCTTCTTAACTGTTTTCGCAGGTGCGTTCTATCGTCAGTCAGGGATTTGATTTGCGACAACACGGACTCTTTATATGAGAAAAGCTGCTCGTCGGTAGAAATGTTCTCCCGTCCAAGCAGCCTTGTCTCCTGAGTGATTTTATCGAGCTTCAGCAAATCTTCTTTCAAAAGATAGTGAAGCCTTGCGGTATTCTGTTTTTTGTACTTCGGCAGATAGCCGAGCTTATAGCAGTAATGCAGATACAGTCCATACAGTCCGCCGACCTTTTTGATTTTGTGTTCTCTTGTGGGCATTCGGTACTGCCTGACTCTTACCGTTTCTTTGGCAAAAGGAACGATGAGAACCTTTTGATTTTCCGTCAGCCTACGCTTGATTGCTTCCTCGGTATAATTCTCTCCGAGGGATTTAAGTCGTATCGGCTTCTTGTATCCTTTCGGAACAATCGTCCAATACTTTCGGCTGTCGCTGAGACAATGCTCATAGCCCATCTGCGTGAGAATATAATCAAAGGTCTTTAAGTTGGTGCTGTGTGCAATCGCTTCATCAATGGCGTCACGGGTCATTGAATATCGGCTCGGCATACCTGCTTGCTCATGCTTATGGTAATAAGAGGATTGCTTACTGCGGTTTGGGTTTGGATTGTAATACAGTCCGTACTTTTCACAGAGACGGTCGGCAACCAAACGGAACTTGAACCACGCTTTTTCATCGCCCCATAACCGCTTGCCGTCCACAAAGGAAACGGAGTTGATTACATAGTGGCAGTGCAGGTGCTTCGTGTTCAGATGAGTAGTAACCACCACCTGAAATCTTTTGCCCCACACCTCGTTTGCAAATTCCATTCCGATTTTCTGTGCCAGCTCCGGGGAAATGTCCTGTTCCTTAAAGCTCAGGTATCCGTGATAGGCTTGTATGCCGTCGTCTTTGCCGTATGCTTTTTTCACAGATACAAACTGGTCTCTTGCGGTCGCAGGGTTGCAGTTGATACCCTCAACGAAAAATTCACGCTCGGTTTTTTCTTCGTCCTTTGCGTAGCTGAGAACATCACGGAGAGCCTGATACTGTTCCTCGGTGTAAATATCTGCCGCAGTCTTTTCGGGATTGGCGGCATAGTCGATTACCTGACCGAGCCTTGATGTGACAGACCACAATTTACTTACTGCCATTTCATATCGCTCTTATCGGGTCTTAAAAAAGTACGCTCCACATCAGCCTGAAACTTGTGCCAACGCTCGGCTTCCTTTTTGAGCTGCGGTGCGTCCACAAATCCGAGGGTGTTTGCTTTCGCCGCAAGCTGATTGATGTTGTTGCCGATAGCAGAAAGCTCACGCATAACATCGTAAAATCTTTCGTCGGGCTTTTCTCTCGGCTCATATCCTTTGAGAAGCAAACGGATAAGACCGCCTTCGGAAAGACACGCCCGCTTTGCTTTTTTCTGCAAATCCTGAGCTTCTGCCTTGTTCATCAGAATGTGCTTTTCAATGTTTCTCTTGCTCATTTTTATCGCTGTCCTTTCTGTAAATATAGTGTCTGTCCCGGTTTATCTGAAACAGGCACATTGTTGTTACTCCGAAAAAACCGCCGATGATTAACCCGGCGGCGACCAATACTATCTCCCGCACAGTTTATGCTCCTTTCTTCTTTGGGGTATTAGGGGCAACCCCTAACGAGTGTACCGTTTTGGACATTCCTGTCCATAAATGGTCTGCTCGCTAAGATTATGCAGACACTCAGGGTTGCCCCATAGATTGACTCTTATCTCTCCATATCCTTTGAGACAGGCTTATACGGCTTTGCTTCAATACCGTCCATAGACTTGTTAAACCTCTCCGGGTATTTGAACTTTTCCTCGTACTTACGAGCCAGTTCTTTCGGCATACTGAGAAACTTTTCCGACTCAATCGGTGCGTATGCAATGAAGAACTTGCCGGCAATAATGTCGAGCATTTCACGGTTGCTGTCGTCTTTCACATAACATTTTTCAATCTTCCAACCGTCCTTGCCGCCGTGTTCATCAGCCATATATGCTTCCAGTCGCACACATTTATCCGAGCCGTCAAGGGAAGAAGCATAGATAGAATATCCGCCCATACCCTCAATGAAAGCCTTGTTGTTACTGCTGACAACATAGGTTCTTTGTTCCTCTGTGTAAGGCTTGTCAAAGCTGTCAGCCGTAAAAACAATATATCCGGTCGTGTGTGTTCTTTCTTTTTCTGCCTGCCGGAAATGAGCTTTCAACTGCGGATAACTCATCTCAACATTCTCAGGCTCGGAATAAACTGCCCTGTTCAGAGGCATACCGTTCATCTTTCCTTCCTCGTTGCAGATGATGGCAACCTCGTCCTCAAAGGGCATATATTCTTCAATATCTCCCTCCACAAGAGACTGCATTGCTTCCAGCGTATCCTCGATTTCAATGAGTTTCGGATACCTGCCCGGCTCAACAAGAATTACGGAAATCTTCTCAGGTGCTTCGACCTTTTCAAAGGTATCCTCGTGAATATTCAAAGCAAGAGAGCTGCCGTTTTCCCAACTCATATGAATCTGTCCGGCGTCGTCAACAAACTTAACTGTTCCTTTTAGCCCATAGGGCATTTGACTTTCGCCAGCCATTTTAGTGAGTACAATCTGCGTACCCTCCGGGTACATTTCTCTGATTTCTTTTAGTTTCATCGTGCAAAACTCCTTTCGGTTTTTTCTTTTATTCCCAAGCGTTTACAAAGAAAGTCGTTGACATCTTTCCCGTATTGGGGAGGGTCGTCAACGACTTCATAATTATCTGAAAGAATCGTCTGCAACGCTTTGGTTGCTTTTCTTCCAGCAATATCATTATCCAAATGAAGAACAATTCGCTTGATTGTTTTGTCTTTTTCAAGCAGCCTGCCGAGTGTAACAGGCACTTTTGAGTCCTCGATTTTCTGCTTTGGGGAATACACTCCCGCAAGAGAAACAAGGTTAAACTGTCGCCAGTCTTTGCCCTCCAGCTTCATCAAAGTTGCATAGGAAAGCAGGTCAATGGCACACTCAAAAAGATGAACCTCTCCGGTGTTTTCGGCAGTCAGGCGGAAAGAATATTGCTTTTTACTGCCGGTGCAGTCGCCCATAATCCTTGATTGATTTGTTGCTCTGTAAGCGGCGTATTTAGGTTCTTTGTTCTCGTCATAGCCGATAAAAACAGCATTGTGATATGGGAGCGACTCAATGATTAGCTCCTGTTCCAAACAGTGGTTGATGATTTCATAATCAATCCCACGCCCGAAAAGGTAATCAAATACCACATCGGCAGTAGGACTTTTTTCAGGCAGAAGCAAGGGTTGTTCCTCATAGCTTTTGATGTTTTCACAAGTCGGAAAGCTGACTGAACCGTTTCCCATAATGGACTGAACCGCCTGCACAAAATCCATTCCACGGACTTTGATAAGGTAATCGAGGGCGGATTTGCCCCCGATACCTCTCGACCACCACATCCATTTTCCGTTGGAAATCTTCAAACTGTCGTGGGTTCTTGTGGTGTAGGTGTTGCTTGAAAACCTGACAAGCTCGCCCGGTTCATACTCTCTGAGATAGGTTAATAAATCCATTCGTTTGGCTTCGGTTATGACTTCCGGTGCAATATACGGCATAGGTATCACCGCCTTTTTACATCAGCAAATCGGCAACCGCTTTCTGTATCGGTTCGTTGATACTGAGCTTTGCAATGATAATGAGTATCTTATCAACAGGGCAGCCGATGTCATTCCAAACAGTCCAAGCACCTCCCGCAAGGTCGTCGTTTTCATACAAAGCAATGATTTCTTCCGGCGAAAACACCGTTTCAATGCTCTGTCGAACCAACTCTCCGTAGAAAGAAAGCTTTGCATTTCTAAGGGCAAATTCTGCTTCCTTTGCGGGCGGTTTGCTTCTTTTTAATTCGAGATATGCTTTATCAAGTCTCCTGACCACAACCATCATCATTGCATCAAAAGGGTTAATGATTGCTTTTCTGCAAGGGCAGTTTTCTCTTTCCTTATCGGGTGTCATTTTATCGTTCATAGGTTTTCTCCTTTCGTGTGTTCGGCACTTCGCCCTCATCGGGTTCGCCGCCGACAATTTCGTTTTCTCGCTTATCCATATTGAGCAGAATATTCAGCTCGTCCAGTCGGGCAAGCTTTGTTTTCAATTCTTCCTCTTGGATAAATGGTTTTTGGACTTCTTTCTTTGCGGTTTCCAACTGATTTTGGGTGTTCTCAAGGTCATTTTCCGCAAGCGACAAGCTCTCGGCAAATCTCTCAATTCCGTTATCGAGGCGGATAATATTGCCGTATGCGTCATCGCCGAGAGGAACATTTCTGCTTGTTGCACCTTTCAGTCGAACCTCATAATTTCGCTCTGCGGTATTAAAAAGCAGCTCCGTTTCAAACCCTCGGTACTTGCCAAGAGGAATAGGGTCGGGACTGTTCATCTGCTTGCAGGCTTCAATGATTGCTTTACCGGCGTCGGCTTTTTCGGAATAAAAAACACCCTTAACCTCCATACCGACAAAGCGGTCGTCCGTTGGTTTCGGGTGCTGTTTCGCAGTTTCTACATCTTGCTTCAAGCCTTCAATGCGGTTTTCCAAAGCTGTAATTCGCTGCGGATAATATTTGATTATCTTATCTTCCAAAGCGTATTTTTCAGATAGAAAGTTGGATTTTAAGAGCTTCAGCTTTTGGACTTGAATATCCAAATCCATCTTCTCCTTAATATACGGATTGCCGGTGGCAAGCATTTTAATCTCTGCATAGGACAGGGCGGTTTCATCAATATCCTCGGCAGAACGCACCGGGGATTTGCTCGTCATAATCTGACTGGCGAACTTTTGCTTTCCCTCTACAAGCTGATAGAGATATGCGTCAAAGGTCTGCTCCGTTACATAGCGGTAAATATCTACATCAGGGTTTGAGTTGCCCTGACGGATAATTCGACCGGAACGCTGCTCCAAGTCTGACGGTCTCCACGGACAATCCACATCGTGAAGTGCGATAAGTCTGTCCTGAACATTCGTGCCGGCTCCCATCTTCTGCGTAGAACCGAGAAGCACTCTGACCTCGCCTTTACGGGTCTTTTGGAACAGTTCTTTTTTCTTCACATCGGTATCTGCTTCGTGGATAAAGCGGACTTCGCTTTCGGGGACACCACGCTCTATGAGCTTCTTTCTGATGTCGTTATATACCGAGAATGTGCCGTCGTTCTTTGGTGTTGAGAGGGGCGATAGGTAAGATTTTGATGTTATCTCCAACTTTTCCCCCGCCCTAAACCGTGCATGAACCTTTCAGCTCAC
>NZ_JBBMFF010000239.1:0-10133 GCF_040096185.1 Faecousia intestinalis
GGGTGTCCTTTCGCGTTCCATAACCCGCCGCAGCGGCAGAATTGCAAAATAATAATACAAAATTCTATTTTGCAATTCTGGAAGCAGCTTGGCGAAAAAGTCCAAAGGGACTTTTTTTGACAAGCTGATTATACCATACTCTGACAGGGGCGGCAAGCCGCCAATTTTTGCGCGGAAGTTGCATTTTTCGCGGTTTTGTGTTATCGTTATGCAGATGAAAGAAAAAAGAATGGGGGAGATTGCCTTGCGGCGATTTTTTCTTGCCGTTTTCTGTGCGCTGGCGTTGAGCCTGAGTGCGCTGGCGGCGGACGCGGCGCTGCCGTCGCTCGAGGCGGCGGTCAACGTCCGGGAGGACGGCGTGTGCGAGGTCACGATGACGGCGGAGGTGGATTTTTCCGCCGCGCAGGACAGCCTGCTCATCCCGCTCGGGACGGACGCGCGCGACATCACGCTGGCCGGGTGGAGCTATGAAACGGTCCTGCAGGATGGCGTGACCTGCCTGAAGCTGAGCAATCCTGCCGGCTTCAGCGGCAAGCAGCAGTTTACCTGCAGCTATACGCTGCCGTGCCGTGCGGCCGAGGCCGCGGACGGCCAGCAGTTCCGTCTGAGCCTGCCCGAGACGGGCTGGGACTATGCCATTGACAGCTATTCCCTGACCATGACGTTTCCGGCACAGGTCACGAACGCGCCGGAGTGGACGAGCGGCTACTACGGCGACGTGGTGGATAACTATCTCGACATCCGCACGCAGGAAAATACCGTGACGGCGAAGTCCACGGCCGCCATGCGCGATCATGAGACGCTCACCGTTTCGGTACAGTTCCCGGCGGATACGTTCAATCTGCGCGACCAGCCCGGCAAGACGGCCGGGTTCGACCGCATCGCCTTTCTGGTGCTGCTGGCGGCGGCCGTGGCGTTCTGGTTCCTGCGCCTGCGCAGCGGGCTGATCCTCCCGCGCGCGCAGCAGACCATCGGCATGGAATCCACGGCGGGTGAGATCCCCTGCCAGCTCCTCGGCGAAGCGCCGGACGCTGCGGGCATGATCGTTCATTGGGGCAACCTCGGCTATCTGACCGTGCGGATGTCGCGCGGACGGGTGATCCTCTATAAGCGCATGGAGATGGGCAACGAGCGCAAGCCCTCGGAGCGGCGCTTCTTTGCCGCGCTGTTTCGCGCGGGCGCTTCGTGTGAGGCGGGCGGCCTGCGCTACCAGGCTGCCGTGCGCGAGATGCAGGCTCCGATCCTGACGGGCTGGCGGCGGCGGATGTTCACGGGCGGAAACCCGCTCGTGCTGCGCCTGCTCGGCGCAGCGGCAGGCCTGTTTGCCTCGCTTCTGACGTTTGACCGCCTTCTGCCTGCGACGGGCTCACGCTGGGTCTGGCTGCCGGTGCTGACGGCGCTGGGTACGGCGGCCTGCGTGCTCGTGCAGCGGGGCGTGGGCTCCCTGTTCCGCCGCCGCCGTGCGCTGGCCTTGGCGCTGGGCGGCCTCAGTGCGATCGCACTTGTGATCTTCGGCGTACTGGCGGGCTCTCTGCCCTATCAGCTCCTGAGCCTGCTGCTGCAGGTCTTCTGCGCGGGGACAACGCTGTTCGGCGGCCGCCGGACTTCCGCAGGCGAGGAGGGCCTGCGCCGCCTGCTCGGTCTGCGGCGCTATCTGCGCCGGGCAGACAGTGCCTCGCTGCAGCGCCTGACGCTGCAGGATCCACAGTATTTCTACCGGATGCTCCCGTTCGCGGAGGAGATGGGCGTCGGCGGACGTTTTGTCCGCTGCGCGGCCGGTCTGGAGCTGGAGCCCTGCCTCTGGCTGGAGGGCGCGGCCCCGCGCCGCGCCGGGGACTTCTTCGCCCGGTATGCCGCCGTCTGCGCCCGTCTGCGCGGAGAGGACGGCAGAGCGTCTGCCGTTCCGTGCCGCCCGGCTCCGCGGCCCGCAGCCCGTACGGCCTCCCGTCCTGCGCCGCAGCGCCGCACGCCGCCGTTTGCCGCGCCGGAGCCGCAGCGGCCGCCGATGCGCCCGCACCGCAGAGAGGAGTATGATCCGGATGAAGTCTGAGGAATACCGCTTTTACGCGCTCGTATCCCGCATGCGCTATATCACGCGCTGGGGCCTGATGCGCAACACCTTTTCCGAAAACGTGCAGGAGCACAGCCACATGGTCGCCGTGCTGGCCCACGGGCTGGCGCTCATCCGGCGCGACATCCTCGGCCTTCCGGCCGATCCGGAGCGCTGCGCCACGGCGGCACTGTTCCACGATGCCTCCGAAATTCTGACCGGCGACCTGCCGACGCCGGTGAAGTATTATAACCCCGACATCCGCGCGGCCTATAAGCAGGTGGAGCGCGTGAGTGCGGATAAGCTGCTCGAGCTGCTGCCCGAGGCCCTGCGCCCGAGCTATGCTCCGCTCGTGCGGGAGTCCGACCCCACGGTGCACGACATCGTCAAGGCGGCGGACAAGCTCTCGGCGCACATCAAGTGCATCGAGGAGCTGCGCGCGGGAAATCAGGAATTTGCCTCGGCAGCCGAGCAGACAAGGCAGGCCCTGACGGACATGCACCTGCCGGAGCTGGACTGGTTTCTGGAGCACTGTCTGGACAGCTTTGGAAAAAATCTCGATCAATTGGAATAATATTCACTGCACTTCTGAGGCTCCCTGCCGGGAAACTGGCGGGGAGCCTTTTTGAAAGCCCTTACATAGTAATTTTACAGAATATTCCTCTGTGATTTTGCACAAATTCGAAAAACAGAAATTGTGACCTTCGACAAAGTTATACAGAACCCCTTGACAATGGGGCAAAACAGCGGTATCCTAGCACCAGAAATTGAAGTAAGCGTTTACATTTTCAGTCAGGCACAGCGGATGCCTGACCGGCAGCGACCTCCCGGAAGCGGGACAGCGATGCGCTGCTTTTTTTGAGCGGATGTCTGTAAGCCCTTACAACTCCCAAAATTCCGGGAATTCCGGAGCTTGGGAGCGGAAAAGCGGCACAGGACGGTGAGGGGAATGGGAAAGCAGGAAGCCAATATCTACGAGATCGCCAGAGAGGCCGGTGTCTCCATCGCAACGGTCTCGCGCGTCATCAATCACAGCAACGCGGTCAGCGAAAAGAGCTACCGCCGCGTGATGGATGCCGTCCGCAAGTTCAACTACGTTCCCAACAGCACGGCCCGTTCGCTCAGCACCTCGACCTCGACGTCCATCGGCGTCGTCATCCCGGATATCAACAACCCGTTCTTTTCCCTGCTGCTCGAGGGCATCACCCGCGTGGCCGATGAGCGGGGCTATCACGTTCTGCTGTTCAACACCGCAGAAAATACGGACCGCGAGCATCAGGTCCTGCAGACCATGCGCGAGCACCGCCTGCGCGGCATCATCATCACGCCGGTCTCCGAGCAGGACCCTGATACGATGAAGCGGCTCCACAATTTTGAGACACTCGGCATCCCCGTGGTTCTGCTCGACCGTGAGGTCGACAGTCAGTTCTTCGACCGTGTCGTCACGGACGATGAGCGCGGCGTGCATGCGGCCGTCAGCGAGCTGATCCGCGTCGGTCACCGCCGCATCGCCATCATCACCGGGCCCGAGGCCTCGCGCCCCGGCCGCGAGCGTCTGCGCGGCTACTACCGCGCACTGCGCGAGCATGGCCTGCCCGTCACACCGGCTTATATCCGCAAGGGCGACTTTATGGTCGACTGTGCCTATGAGCAGACGCTGGCGCTGTGCGCCATGCAGGAGCCGCCCACGGCGGTGTTCTCTTCCAACAATATGACGACCTACGGGTGCCTCAAGGCGTTCAACGAGCTGGGGCTTCGTGTAGGGGCCGACATCGCTTTGGTTGGCTTTGATGATATCGACGCACTGTGCTGGCTGGATTACAACATTTCCGTCGTCAGCCGTGACGTGCCGGAAATGGGCAAGCAGGCCATGCGCCTGCTGCTGCAGCGGTTTGAAAGCGAGCGGGGTGAGCGCGCGGGCGCGCGCGAGTGCCTGCCGACGGAGCTGCTGCTGCGCGGCTCGGAGCTGCTGCCGGAGAGCGGCAGGGCACATTAATAATAATTTGTCAGGTTTGTGAGCCGGAGCTTTCCGGCGTGTTTGACTGGAGGTAACGAAATTGAAACAGAAGGTAACGGTATTTGGCAGCTTTGTCGTCGATCTCATGGCGCGCACCCCGCATCTGCCCGCTCCCGCCGAGACGGTCAAGGGCAGCTTCTTCAAGCAGGGCGCAGGCGGCAAGGGCTTCAATCAGGGCGTCGCGGCGCATAAGGCCGGCGGCGATGTGGCAATGATCACGAAGCTGGGCCGCGATTCCATGGCGAACGTGGCACTGGACGTCATGACCGAGCTGAACATGCCGAAGGATTTTCTCTTCTATAACGACGACGTCGCAACGGGCATCGCCCTCATCATGGTCGATGAGAATTCGAGCCAGAATGAGATCGTCATCGTTCCGGGCGCCTGCGGCACCATCACGGCCGAGGACATCAAGTCCGTTGAGCAGCGCATCTGCGATTCCGCCTATATTCTGCTGCAGCTCGAGGTCAATCAGGATGCCAACGAGGCCGTAGCAAAGCTTGCCAAGGAGCACGGCGTCCGCGTCATCCTGAATACCGCCCCGTATCAGCCCGTCACCGACGAGTTCCTGAAGGGCTGCTGGCTCGTCACCCCGAACGAGGTCGAGGCAGAGGAAATGACCGGCGTCCCCGTCACGGATCTCGAGAGCGCGAACCGCGCCGCGAAGATCTTCTTCGAAAAGGGTGTTGAGAACGTGCTCATCACGCTCGGCAGCCGCGGTGTTTACATCAACACCGGCGACCGCGCCGAGATCATCCCCGCCTTCCATGTCAAGGCCGTTGACACGACCGGCGCAGGCGATGCCTTCAATGGCGGCCTGCTGGCCGCTCTGGCCGAGGGCAAGGACATCTGGGAGGCTGCCCGCTTCGCAAGCGGCCTGGCTGCCCTGTCCGTGCAGCGCATCGGTACGACCCCGGCCATGCCGACCCGCGAAGAGATCGACGCGTTCCTCGCGGAGCACTGATTTGTTTCTGACGCACCGGATGTGCGTGAAAATCTGAAGGAGGATCATTCATCATGTTAAGAGGAGTTCCTGATATCATCGGTTCTGATCTGCTCAAGGCTCTGGCCGATACCGGCCACGGCGATCTCATCGTCATCGCGGACCACTTCTATCCGCCCGTCACGAAGTCTCCGAACGCCATCAGCATTCAGGCCAAGGGCAACACGGCCGCCGAGATGGTCGACGCCGTCCTGCAGCTCGTTCCGCTGGACGTCGAGTATGAAGCCCACCCCATCGAGTACATGGTCCCGGATGCGGATTCCGGCGTTGTCCTGACGGAGAACAAGGTCTGGGACGACACCATCGCCGCCGTCGTGAAGCACGGCTACGATGCCAAGTGCGTCGGTCAGATCGAGCGCACGAAATTCTATGAGAAGGCTGCAAAGGCCTACGTCACCATCTGCACGAGCGAGCGCCTGCCGTATGGCTGCATCATCCTGCAGAAGGGTGTTATGTGATCGGATGTAATTGCAGCGTGCAATTTCATTAAATAAATTAGGAGGAAAACAACAATGAAGAAACTCATCGCACTGCTTCTTGTGATCGCTATGGTCGGCTGCCTGTTTGCTGCCTGCGCAAGCGATGGCAACAACGACACCCAGCCCGCGACCGACGCTCCCACCGAGAGCAACGACAACAACAGCGACAACACCGACAACACCGACAACACCGACAACAACGAGTCCGGCAAGACCTACAAGATCATCTATGTCACTCCGTCTACGGCTTCCGATTTCTGGAGCCAGATCGAGACCGGCATCAAGCAGGCCATGAAGGACTACGAAGCGCAGCTCGGCGTTAAGATCGAGTACTCCATCACCGGCCCTGCCGAAGAGGCTGATGCAGAAGGCTATGTCTCCGCTCTGGAGAACGCGATCGCCAGCCAGCCTGACGCGATCCTGACCGCTACCCTGAACATCGACCCGACCGTCCCGAAGGCAAAGGAAGCCCATGACGCAGGCATCGTCCTGAACTTCGTCAACTGCGGCCTTGGCAACGGCGATGAGGGCGACGAGGGCACTCATGGCGAGTACTACAACGAGTTCTACTACTGCTCCAACACCACCATCGGCGAGATGGCCGCTCAGGCTTTCCTCGACGCCATGGCTGAAAAGGGCATCTCCACCGACAAGGGCACCATCGGCATGCAGATGAACATGGAGAACGCTGCTCTGGACTTCAGAATGCAGGGCTTCCGTGACTACATGGCTGAGAAGGCTCCCGGCCTGACCCTGACCGACACCGAGTACAACGACAACGACTCCGCGGATGCTCAGGCTGATGCCGAGAACACCATCAACGCTGTCGGCGCTGACCTCATCGGCATCTATGCCGGCAACAACGTCACCTGCGACGGCGTCTGCAACGCTCTGCGTGCTGCCAACATGAAGGAAGGCGTCGTTTCCATCGGCGTTGACTCCGACGATGTCGAGATCGCCGCTCTGCGCGACGGTTTCCTGTCCGCCATCATTGTTCAGGACGCTTTCACCCAGGGCTACAAGTGCATGGAGAACGCCATCCTGACGCTGGTCAACGGCCAGAACCCCGAGACCACCAAGCAGGTCAACTGCCCGCCTGTCGTTGTCAACATGGAGAACATCGACAGCGAGAAGATCCAGTTCATGATGTCCCCGTACGTCAAGTAATTCCGGACTGAATATCGATCTCTGAACGAAACCGTGAGGGCCGCTGCGGCCTTGCAGACCGCAGCGGCCTTCTTTTCCAAAGGAATGAGGGTGCAACATTGCAAGAGAATACGATCTTAAAAATTGAGCACGTCAGCAAGTTCTACCCCGGTGTTACGGCACTGAAAGACGTGAGCTTCACCTTGCAGAAAGGCGAGGTGCGTGCGCTGGTCGGTGAGAACGGCGCAGGCAAATCCACCCTGATCAAGTGCATCATGGGTGTCGAGAGGCCCGATGAGGGCAAGATCACCATGAATTATAATGGTGAGTGGGTCGTCAATGCCACCGCAGTCGATGCGCAGGCACACGGCGTCTTTGCAAACTACCAGCAAGTCAATATTGCTCCGGATCTCAGCATCGCGGAGAACTACTTCCTCGGCCGTCAGCCCAAGACGAAGCTCGGCCTCGTCGACTGGAAGAAGATGGCCCGGGACAGCAAGAAGATCATCGATAAATTTGAAATGGGCGTTGACCCTCTGGCGAAGATCCGCGAGCTTCCCATTGCCATGCAGGCGATGGTCACGATCAGCAAAATCTCCGTGAACGAGGATATCCGTCTTGTCATTTTCGACGAGCCGACGGCTCTGCTCGAGAATGAAAAGGTCGATATGCTCTTCCGCTTCATCGGAGAGCTGAAGAGCCAGGGCGTCAGCATCATCTATATCAGCCATCGTCTCGAAGAGATCATGCAGATCTGCGACAGCGTGACCATCCTGAAGGACGGCTCCTACGTCGATACGATGCCCATTGAGAACGTGACGAAGGATTCGCTGATCCAGATGATGGTCGGCCGCCCCGCCACGGATATCTACAACATCCGTCACTTTGACACTGACGAAGAGCTGCTGCGCGTGGAGAACTTCAGCGACAGCAAGCACTTCAAGAATATTAATTTCACCCTGCATAAGGGCGAGATCCTCGGCTTTGCCGGTCTGGTCGGCGCGGGACGCAGCGAAGTGATGCGCGCCCTGACGGCCGTGGAAAAGCGCCTGAGCGGCGATGTCTATCTGAAGGGCAAAAAGGTTCACCTTTCCAATCCGACCGACGCGCTGAAGCACGGCATCGGCTTCCTCACCGAGGACCGCCGCACCGACGGCTGCGCGCTGAAGCTGGATATCAAGACGAATGTCAACATGAGCTCCTACGATATGATCAGCAAGGCGGGCTGCCTGAACCTCCGCAAGGAGAAGAAGCGCGCGGAGGAATTCTCCAGAAGCGTGAATGTCAAAACGCCGTCTATTTCGCAGCTCGTCGGCAATCTCTCCGGCGGCAACCAGCAGAAGGTCGTTATCGCCAAGCTGCTTTGCCGCGATCCCGAAATCCTGATCTTTGACGAGCCGACCGTCGGCATCGATGTCGGCGCGAAGCAGGAGATTTTCAAGCTCATCGAGCGCCTGACCGAACGCGGCCGCGGCGTGATCCTGATCTCGTCCTATCTGCCGGAGGTCATGGGCCTTTCCGACCGTCTGATCGTCATGGCGCAGGGCAAGATCACCGCAGAATACGACAAAGAAGCTCTGAAGACCCTTACGGAAGCGGATGTTCTCCGTATGGCCTCCATTGAAGACTAAGAGGAGAGATAGTTATGTCCACGCTTACCAAGAATAAAAAGCCCAATGCGTTTGTGCGGCTGACCAAGCACTCTGAGTTCACCATCGGCCTGGTCGTTATCGCGCTGTTCCTGCTGGCCACGTTCCTGACCAAGAACTTCTTCGGCTCCTACAACCTGAAGAACCTGACGAAGCAGGGCGCCATCGTCGGCGTTCTGGCCGTCGCGCAGACCTTCATCATCATCACGAGCGGTATCGATATTTCCGGCGGCGCCATCGCCGGTCTCGGCTGCATGACAATGGCCATGATCATGAACGGCAAGGGCACGTCCATGCTCGGCATTGCCATCCTCGCCAACTTCGTCGTCTGCACCCTGTGCGGCTTCCTGAACGGCGTGATCATCTTCGACCTGAAGGTCCCCGCCATGATCGCCACCCTCGGCACGCAGACCATCTTCCGCGGCATCCTGAAGCTGCTGTGCAACGGCAACTCCATCTCATTCTTTGAGCCGGACGGCGCAACGTTCGTCAAGCTCTTTGACACCATCGGCAACTATGACATCTTCGGCGTCCTGCCGGTCCTGGCCTGCATCTGGATCGTCGTGGCAGTCATTGCCTTCCTGGTCCTGCGCTACACCGTCTTCGGCCGCGACCTGTTCGTCATCGGCTCCGGCATCGAGGTCGCCCGCCTGAGCGGCATCAAGGTCCGCAAGACCTTCTACCTTGTTTACTCCCTCGCCGGCTTTGTCTATGGCATCGCTGCCATCATGTTCGCCGGCCGTATCCTCCGCGCCATGCCGAACACCGGCGACGGCTACGACATGGACGCCATCGCGGCGGCAGTTATCGGCGGCGCTTCGCTGGCCGGCGGCCGCGGCGCGATCACCGGCACGTTTGTCGGCACGCTCCTGATGGTCGTCATCAAGAACGCCGGCAAGGCCTTCCAGATCAACGACTACATCCTCGACGTCATCACCGGCGCTCTGATCATCTTTGCCGTCGCAATGGACATGGTCAAGAGCCGCAAGAAGGCGTAACCTCCTACCCTCATTCCTTTTCCGTCCCCCGGTTTCGGCCGGGGGGCGGAAAAAAGAAAAAATACAAGAAAACACTTGACAAACCGTGCAAAATCGGATATAATCATTTTGCTGTTTCGGCGGCGGGTCATATATGGCGGCATAGCTCAGTTGGTAGAGCATTCGGTTCATACCCGGAGTGTCATTGGTTCGAGTCCAATTGCCGCTACCAAAACGGCCCGTTGGTCAAGTGGTTAAGACACCGCCCTTTCACGGCGGTAACATGGGTTCGAGTCCCGTACGGGTCACCAGAAAACAACCTTTGTCCTGAGGACAAGGGTTTTTTCTCTGTCTATGGCACTTTTTGAGGGGTATCCCGGCACGAAACCGGAAATGAGGGGCAATGTGCCATTTGAAAGAGAAAATGGAAATTCCTGTGATTGCAAAACGGTAACAGACCTGATATCATCGGTCCAGTCCTCGCGAGACGAATCCACAGGAGGAGGTTTCCCATGTTCTGGATCCGTGATTTTGATTGCAGCGCGATCCGGACGATGCGGTGCATTCTGTTTGGTGTGGGCTGCTGAGCGGCAGCCGCAGCGGCCGGGGGGATCCCCGGCCGCTTTATCGTTCGCCGCAATGTAGCGACTGCACCAGCCATTGTAGGGGAGCGGCGTGCCCCTCCCGGAGCAATACTGGCAGTTTGCACCGGGTATCGAAAAATGGTGTGCACCAATTGCGTCTGTAGCGGCGCTCACTGCGCAGCCGTTGGCGGCTCTGCCGCCTTACGGATGCGGCGTGCCCCTTGCGGG